>NZ_JALEXO010000116.1 GCF_022780145.1 Intestinibacter sp. | reverse complement strand
TTCAGCTATATGTGAAATGTTTGTTCAAAATTTTACGAAAGAAAATGAAGAGAATCTACTGTTCTATGGAGATACTGGTCTAGGAAAAACATTTATGTCAAATTGCATTGCAAAGGCACTCTTGGACAAGGGATTTACAGTTATATATCAAACAGCCTTTAAAATGTTTGATATTATAGAGGAATACAAATTCCACAACGCCAACAGCTCTATATCAAAGGACAACTACAATAACCTATTCGAATGTGACCTTTTGATAATAGATGACTTGGGAACTGAGCTTACTAATACATTTACTGTAAGTGAGCTATTTATGATATTAAATACTAGACTTTTAAACAAAAAGAAAACTATTATATCAACTAACTTCTCTCTTACGAAGCTAGCAGAAACTTATACTGAGAGAATTTCATCTAGAATTTTCGATAAATTTACATTAGTTAAATTCGTCGGAAAAGACCTAAGATGGGAAAGCAAATTTGATTAAAAAAAGGATGTACCATTTAGATTCTAATCTAATGATACATCCTTTCTATTTTATAATCTATTATTTATCGAATACATTTTTTCTTATTATAGTTTGAGCTCTATTTGGTCCAACAGAAACTAAGTCTATGTCGACACCTATTAATTCTTCTACTCTAGCTATATATTTTTTAGCGTTTTCTGGAAGATCTTCGAATTTTTCAACCTTAGTTATATCTTCAGTCCATCCATCTAATTCTTCGTAAACTGGTTCACATTTAGCTAATTTTTCTAATGAAGCTGGGAAATCTTTTATTATTTCGTCGCCACATTTATAAGCTGTACATATTTGTATCTTGTCAAATCCAGTTAAAACGTCTAATAACATGAATGCTATACTAGTTAAACCATTTATTCTTGCTGAGTATTTTACAACAACTGCATCAAACCATCCACATCTTCTTGATCTACCTGTTACTGTACCGAATTCATGACCTCTTTCTCTTATTAAGTCACCTATTTCGTTTAATTGTTCAGTAACAAATGGTCCTTCACCAACTCTTGTAGTATAAGATTTAACTATACCTACAACTTCTTTTATCATGTTAGGACCTATACCAGAACCTACTGCAAATCCACCTGATAATGGATGTGAAGAAGTTACGAATGGGTATGTTCCTAAGTCTAAGTCTAGTAGTGCACCTTGAGCACCTTCAAATAATACTTTTTTACCAGCTTTTATTGCATCATAAACTATAACTGTTGTGTCTGCAACAAATGGTCTTAATTTTTTAGCATATTCCATGAATTCTTTGTATATTTCATCATAGTCAAACATTGGTTCAGCTTTGTCATATACACCTTGAACTATTTTATTTTTTGCGTCTATTTGAATTTTTAATTTTTTAGCAAATACTTCTTCGTCCATTAAGTCACACATTCTTATTCCTGATCTTTCAGTTTTATCCATGTAACAAGGACCTATACCTCTTTTAGTAGTTCCTATTTTGTTATCTCCTCTAGCTTCTTCTGATAAACCGTCAAGCTCTTTATGATATGGGAATATGATATGACATCTATCGCTTATTCTAATATTTTTAGTATCTATTCCATTTTCTTGTAACATTTCAAGTTCTTCAAAGAAACCTTTTGGGTCAAAAACTATACCATTACCTATAACGTTGATAGTATTTGGATTTAATATTCCTGATGGGATTAATCTTAATGCGAATTTTTTACCATCTACTACTATAGTATGACCAGCGTTATTTCCACCTTGAGCTCTTATTACTACATCTGCTTGAGTAGCTAAGAAATCTATAACTTTACCTTTTCCTTCGTCTCCCCATTGAGAGCCTACAACTGCTACTGTTTTCATACTTTCACCTCTATATAAATTATTATTAATTTTCGAACACTTCCGTCTAATAGTTTATCAAACATTCGACTTTATTGCAACTTTATTTAAAATCTAAATAGAATTAATTTGTTTTTAATTATAAACAACATAAATTATACACAATTATCAACAGATCCCTGTGGATATTGTGTATAATTATTCTTTAATATACACTTTTTTTTAATATATATTCATATAATATGCTATTCTCTAATTTTATCGGCAAATTTTTGCACTTCACCAAACCAAACTAGCTCTATAGTACCAGTTTCTCCATGTCTATTTTTTGAAACTATAACTTCACCGATATTCTTGCTTTCTGTATCTGGATTGTAATATTCATCTCTATATAAAAACATTACTATATCAGCATCCTGTTCTATAGAACCTGACTCTCTAAGGTCAGAAAGCATCGGTCTATGATCTGCCCTTTGTTCTGGCGCTCTTGATAATTGAGATAATGCAACAACTGGACAATTCAACTCTTTAGCTAATATTTTTAACGATCTAGATATTTTTGCAATCTCTTGCTGTCTACTTTCGTTATTTCCTTCGCCTTCCATAAGCTGCAAATAATCTATCAAGACTAAATCAAGCCCTTTTTCTATCTTTAATTTTCTACATTTTGATCTCAATTCAGATATTTTTATACCAGGTGTATCGTCAATATGAATTTTAGCCTCTGATAAAACTGCCATAGCTTCTATTATTCTCGGCCAATCATTAGCATTTAATTTACCTGTTTTTATCTTTTTTAATTCTACATTAGATTGAGAAGATAACATACGCTGAACAAGCTGTTCCTTGGACATTTCAAGACTAAATACTGCAACAGATGCATCGCCTTTAAGTGCCGCATTCTGAACTAAATTAAGAGCAAAAGCAGTCTTACCCATTGCTGGACGTGCTGCTACTAATAGCAAGTCAGATTTTTGAAATCCATTTATTTTTTTATTTAAATCTCTAAATCCTGTAGTCAGCCCAGTAACCTCGTTCTTTTCTGTATATAACTTTTCAATCATATCATAAGTATCTCTTAAAACTTGATTTATTTGTTTAAAATCATTAGTTGTTCTCTCTTGAGATATATCGAAAATTTTCTTTTCTGCATTCTCTAGAACATCTTCTACCTTTGCAGAACTATCATAACTTAAATTTATAATATCATTCGCTGCAGATATAAGTTGTCTAACTATAGACTTTTCTTTTACTATATTTACATAGTATTTTATATTAGATGTAGTAGGAACAATAGTCGATAAACTTGTTATATAAGGTATTCCTCCTATATCATCTAAATACCCCTGATCCCTTAGTTCTTCTGCTAATGTTATTAAATCTATTTCAGATTGACTATTATAAAGCTTAAGCATACATTCGTAAATTACCTTATGTGCTTCTTTATAAAAATCCTCTGGTATCAATGTCTCAGAGACACTTATCATAGCATCTTTATCTAGTAATATAGAACCTAGTACAGATTGCTCTGCTTCCACACTATGTGGAGGAATTCTTGTATTATCCTCCATTATTCATCACCTCAAGTTCAGGTTTATTTTTCTTTTACGTCTACTCTTATTTTTGTTACAACCTTTTGATGAATTTTTATTTCAACAAAACTAGAACCTAAAGCTCTTATTGGTTCTTCTAGCATTATTTTTCTCTTATCAACAGTTATACCTTTTTGTTTTTTAAGTTGTTCTGCTATTTCCTTTGCAGTTATTGAGCCGAATAATCTTCCGCCTTCTCCTGCTTTTGAATATATTTCTATATTCATGTCTTTCATTTTATTTCCTAATTCAACAGCTTCTTCGTATTGTTTTTCTGCTTTTATTTCAGCTGATTTATTTTGTTCTTTTAATTCCTTCATAGCTTGATTATCTGCTAATTTTGCCATTTTTTTAGGTAATAAGAAATTTCTTGCATATCCATCACTTACTTCTTTAACTTCACCTTTTTTACCTGTACCTTTTACGTCTTTTAATAATATTACTTTCATTACTCTTCCTCCTCTAAATACTCTTCTATTATCTGATGCACCATTTTATAAGCTTCATTAAGTGTTACGTTTTTAAGCTGAGCACCAGCTATATCTATGTGTCCACCGCCTCCTAGCTTTTCCATGAGAACGTGGACGTTAATTTGCCCTAATGATCTTGCACTAATAAATACTGTGTCGTTTTTATGCCCTAAAACAAAAGAAGCCTCGACATTTTTAACATTTAAAAGCTCATCAGCAGCCTTAGCTATAACTACATTTATGTTACTTATCTCTGACTCTGAATAAGCTATACATATTCTTTTATTTATTATTTTAGTGTTTTTTATAATATCAGCTCTGGCAATAAAATCTTCAACATTTGATTTGAATAGCATCTTAGTTTCAACAGTATCTGCACCTATTTTTTTCAGATACGATGCAGCCTCAAATGTTCTCACTCCTGTCTTAAATGCAAAGAATTTAGTGTCTAAATTAATACCTGCAAGTAGACCTTCTGCAGTTAATTTATTTATTTTGACATCATCTTCTAAGTATTGAATTAATTCGGTTACCATTTCACATGTAGAAGATACATATATTTCATGGAATAGTAAAACTGTATCCTTTATAAATTCCACACCTCTTCTATGATGATCTATTACGATAACCTTCTTAGCAATACCTAATAATTCTTGGCACTCTGTATAGCTAGGTCTATGAGTATCTACAACTATTACAAGTGTATCCTTATTGCAGTTTTTTATAGCCTCTTCACAAGTTACAAACAATCCCTTATAATATTCTTGCTTTTTCACTTTTTTGACAAATTCTTCTATAGAGTCATTAACCTGATCAAGTACTATATTTGCTGATTTTCCACAAGATTTGCATATATCAAATATACCTACAGCAGCACCTATAGCGTCTAAATCTGGATATTTGTGTCCCATAATATATATATTGTCGCTTTGTGATATTACCTCCTTAAGGGCATATCCTATTAATCTAGATTTAACCTTTGTAGTCTTTTCTACTGCTTTTGATTTTCCACCATAAAATTCAAATTTATCCTGTGTTTTGACAACAGCTTGATCTCCACCTCTACCTAGAGCCAAGTCTAAAGCTCCATTAGCACGTTGTAAATCATCATACAAAGATTCTCCTTCTCTACCTACACCTATACTTACTGTGACTGGAAGGGAGTTACCACAATTTATATTTCTTACAGTATCTAGTATTGTAAATTTATTTTCTTGTAATTTCTTTAATTCTTTTTCTCTAGTAAAAACTACATATTTATCATTAGATGTTTTCTTGATTGCTCCTTTTAGATTATTTTCAAATACAGCTGTTAAAATTCGTTCTAATTCAACTGTTATCAAAGATCTATTTTCCTCTGGAGCACTCTTTAGAACTTCATCATATTCATCTACCTGTATCAATATGATTACATTTTTATCATCTTCGTATTTTTGCTTTAATTGTAGATAATCTGTATTATCCATCCAGTATAGCATCATCAAATACTTAGCATTATTATTTTGTTCATTTTTTATAACATTATAAACTACTGTATACTGTCTGTTTTTGTATTCTACATCAGTATACATTTCCTTATTTTCATTTAAAACTTTTCTTAAATCTAGGTTTTCTATTATATTATCTATATTTTCACCTAGTAAATCTGGTGAGCCTGTCATTTCATAGAATTTGTTGTTATACCAATTTATATTTCCATCAAATTCTAATATACAAAGGGGAATAGGTAAATTCATTATGGCTTTTTTTGTAGTTTCATCCATATCTAAAGATAAATTTTGGATGTATTTATTCCACTCTTTTTTTCTTAGACTAGCAATTCTCCAATTGTGAAAAACTATATATATAAAACCGAAGAAAAATAAACCACCTAAATATAAATTGTAAGTAAGAAGAAATATACTCATTATCCCTATTATCAATATATAAGCATTTATTTCCGGCATATTTATTTTGAAATTTGGTTTATTCCTCATTTTTGTCCTCCTATATTACTTCACAACTCTTTACCTTTCTAAAATCAAATATACTATCTACCATTCCCAATATAGAAATTCCCATCACACCAAATAAAACTATAGCTATAATTCCTAGAATGATTTTAATCAATTGACCGCTTCTAAGCCATTTTTTTGTAAAAAATATAGCTACCGATACTCCTTGTATTAGAAATAATATATAAAATATCATCTCTAAATTCATCAATATCAAATCTGTATATAACGGAGTATTAAACATTTCTAGCAAGAGTATAACTATATACAAAACAAATGAAGTCATCACAGCATTTCCCGGTAAATAAAATCTAGAAAATTTTATTTCCTTTAATTTATTTAAGTCTATTCTTTTTATTTTCTTCAAGGTAAATATAGCTAAAAAATATGTAAGTATAGCTAATAGTATCGCTCTAGAAAATAATATCAATGGCATAATGTTTAAAATAGTTTGTATTATAGACTCCTCTGTAAGCTTTGGCGCTGATGTCAAAGTAGATACAGATTTTTGTATTGCATCAATTTGTGTAGATAATTGTGCTTTCATGACAGAAGTAAATTCTTCTAATATGTTAATATTAAATAAATACTTTGATATTAAATAATTTGCTATTAGTCCAAAAATAAACGCAATAGTCCCTGCAAAAATAGGCTCAAACTTATTATCGCTCTCTTTATAATTCAACACATTCTTCGTAATCGCACCAATTATTATCCCTGGTATAATACAATTTAAACAAATATCAAAAATATATACTGGATTTATAAAAAATACAAGGGCTAAAATTACCATTGCAATAGATATAAAAATCCCTTTACTATCTGATAAAGTAGCAATTACCACAAACAAAGATGATACACCAATAGTTAATATACTTAAACCTGGTATATCAAATATAGCTAATATCATCGCCACACAAAACAATGTAATTAGTAACGTTTGGGGTAATGTCAATTTTTTACTCAATTCATAATCACTCCCTATTTTCAATATGATTTTTTAAATTAGTCAAATCTCCATACCATTTTTCTATACTGTGATCTTCTTTTATTCCTAATGAAGTTTTCTCTTTTATTCTGTAATCTATCTCGTTAAAACTTATTCCAAGTCTCTTCGCCAAAAGATACGTTATCATTATAATATTGGCTAATATATCTTGAAGTGCTTCATCAGCTGATTTTACTCCTTTAAATAAAATATTAAATAATTCACTCACACTCATTAATATTTCATTTTTCATCCATTCAATTATTTTGACATTTCTAGTAATATCAGAGTTTCTATCTATTCTCACAACTTTACCTCCTTATTTTATTATTTGCTTTTAAAATAAATTCAATAAGCTATTTTAGTAATATATCATTTAATATTTCACTTATAATAATTCAATAAATGACCCACAATTACATTCTAATATTTTAACTTATTTTTATAATCGCAAAATTTAATTATAAGTAAAGTGTTTTGTGAATTTGCAACTATCAAATATATAAACCTATTATAACACATATTATTATATATCATTTGAAAAACGAGTATTAAAACTCGCCCTTTTATATCCTTAAGTAAATTATATTTAGCAAAATTAATTTTTTACTAAAAAAGCCTTCCTTGATGTTTCAATGGAAGGCTTACTTTTTATTAGTCTAAAGTGTATGGTAAAAGTGCTAAGTTTCTAGCTCTTTTTATTGCCACTGTTAATTCTCTTTGATGTTTTGCACAAGTACCTGAAATTCTTCTTGGTAATATTTTACCTCTTTCAGTGATATACTTTTGTAATCTTTGAGTGTTTTTGTAATCTATTTTAGCGTCTTTTGATGCACAAAATTGACAAACTCTTCTCTTTTTACGTCTTTTTTTGTTTACCATCTGTTATTCCTCCTTTTCTTTAAAATGGTATATCGTCGTCATCTATAGCTTGAAAACCATTAGGATCTAATCCTTGATTCGGTTCAAAACTTGGCTCAAAACTAGGTTGTGACCCTGGATGACTTTCAACATATGGATTTTCTGATTTACTTCTATTGCTATCTAAAGCTTGTACATTTCTCGCACTTACTTTAGTAAATGTTCTATTTTCTCCTGATTGCGTTTGATATCTGTCTACTCTAATACTTCCTTGGATAGCAACTAATCTACCTTTTGATATATAATTAGCACAGAATTCAGCAGATTTGCCCATAACCTCTATAGGTATAAAATCTGTATCCTTGCTTCCATCCTTCTTAGTGTAATCTCTATCAATTGCAAGAGTAAATGTAGCAACAGGTGTTCCAGTATTTGGTATATATCTTAGCTCTGGATCCTTTGTTAATCTTCCAATTAAAACTACATTATTCATAATGTAACCTCCCTATGATTTTGTTTGATTACTTATGATTATGCAACTACTATCATATGTCTTATTACGTTTTCGTTTATCTTTAAGTTTCTGTCTAATTCTTTTGGAATTTCAACACCAGCCTTAAAGTTAACTAATACATAGAAACCTTCAGTGAATTTAGCTATTGGGTAAGCTAATTTTCTGTTTCCCCATGCATCAACTTTTTCTACTTCACCATTTGAAGAAATAACGTCTTTTATTTTGTTTAAAACACTTTCTTTTGTTTCATCATCAGAATTTGGTTTTACAACATAAACTAATTCATAATTTTTCATTCTTTTCACCTCCCTTTGGACTTAACGGCTCTACTTTTTAGAGCAGAGAAATGAGAACTAAATCTCATACTTGTCTATTTTATCATTATTAAATAAATATATCAAGTATTTATTTTTAAATTTATTTTAATTTCTTACTATTTAACATTTAGCTTTTATTGATGCTTATTGCTAATATTTCTATTCACTTTTAGGAATTACTTTTTTTGTTCTCTTTTCTAGTGTAGGTCTATCTAGCATTATAAGTCTGCCACAATTTTTACACTTAATTTTAATATCCATACCTACTCTTATTATCAAGAACTCCTTGCAACCGCAAGCATGTTGTTTTTTTAATTCAACTGTATCTCCTATATTAAGATTTAACGGCATATTAAATCCTCCCCTTTAACATATTTGTTCTACTTGTTTTTTACCTGTTTCTAATTTTACAATTTTATAAATACCTTTATATTCAATTTGGTTTTCATTCATAATTTTCTTTACATTATCTATATTTCCTATTGAAAATTTTATAGATATTCCACAACTTTGTGTTATCTCTCTAGGTGTTGGTAAAACAGCATAATCCATCTCATTCTTTTCAAAAGTTTTATCACACTTTATAGCTTGATGTGTTGAATTAAATGATACTATATACATTTCACTCATAATATTAGTTGTCAAAATCTTATAATTTTAACAAACTCCTTTCTTCATTACTTTTAATAAACATCTTATCATATATTTTTTTATTTTTCACTTATAAAAGATTTTTATTATGCTTATAAGTTTATTATCAAGAATAAAACTAGACCCTAATAGAGTCTAGCTTTTTACTTTTCTATATTATCTCTAACTTTTTAAATATAGATACACCCTTTTGATAACATTCTAGTTCTTTTTCCTTTGATACTCCTGAATACAGCTGTCCTAATTCTATATATAAATTAGCTAGTGTCTTATCATCACCTAGCTTAGATACTATTTCTATACACTTTATAAGATATTCTATAGATATATCAGTTTCCCCTTTGTATTTATATATATCACAATAGTATTTTAGTGCTCTAAATTCATTGTATTTATTCTTTGATTTTATTGCAGCCGCTAATGCTAATTTAGAGTATTTTTTAGCTAATTCAAATTCATTTGAATCTATATAAGATTTTATAATATTAAATAAACTATCCATCATATATTCATCAGAATCATTTTTCTTTATATCATAAACTTTTTCTGAATATTCTAAGAATTTTTCATTATCTCCCATTTCACCGTAAATGCTTCCAACTGTTAAATATACTTGAGCTAATTTATCTTTATTCTCTTCTTTTTCTATTATTTTTAATGCCTTTGCAAAATATTCTTTTGATTCTACATAATTAGCTTCAGCTAATAATTTTTTAGCTTTTAATACTAACATTTCAACTTCTTGCGCTGGAGAATATTCATTATCTATATTCCCTATTTTTTCTATAAACTCTAATGCTTTTTCAGTATCATTCATTCTTATATAGCATTTAGATATTTTACTGTATAATTCCTTATATGTATCTGGATCATCTACATTAATTTCATCTAGTATTTCTTTTGCAAAATAATAATTTGTTAAAGCAACTTGATAAAATTTATCTTCAAAATATATATTAGCTATATTCATATAACATTGGAATATTCTTTTTTTATCATCATTTTTTATAAAATGAAATAGTGCTTTCTCAAAATAAAAATTAGCTTTTCCACTATCTTTTCTTTTTAAGTAAATATCCCCTAATAAATAGTTGCATTTTCCATAATTTTCAGAAAGATCATATTCCTCGCATATTTTAATAATTTCTTCAATTTCTTTTTCTGCTTCATCTAGCGCATCTCTTTTTATATATATTTCACTTTGTAAAATTAAATTGTCAGTAATTTTTTTCGATTGCATCTCTTTAGTTTCTAAAAGATAGTCTATACTTACATCTAATCTTTCAGATAAGTACTCCAAAAGCTCATAACTTGTGTGAGACTTATCTCTTTCTATATGACTTATCTGCGCTGCCGTTATTCTATCCCCCGCTAGCTCCTTTAACGTCATATTTTTTTCTTTTCTGAGTTTTTTTATTTTTTCCCCTAAACTCAATATATTCATATATCTCACCCACTTTAACATTATTTATTATTACTAATTATTATAATATAATTATAACTTATACTTACATTAATTACATCATTATCATTTGTATTTTTTCTAAAAATTCTATTTTTTTATATAAATCAATACATATTATATTTTAACTTACAATATTTAAATAAACTATGGATGCCTTTTTATTATAATTTAATATATTTTTTTCTTCTTACTTAAGGTATCTAACATATATTGACATAATTCTCCTTTATCAAAATATTATTCTTCTAAAAGTCTTTCTATTATGTCATTTAAATCATCATCTGTATAATATTCTATTTCTATTTTGCCCTTTTTCTTTCCTGAAGAAATATTAACCTTAGTTCCTAAGCTATTTGTAAGTCTCTCCTCTATATCTTTTATAAATATATCTTTTTCTTTTGGTTTAGTTTTTGTTTTTTTCTCCTCTAGCATATTTTTTACTATTTCTTCTGTCTTTCTAACTGATAAATTTTCTTTTATTATTCTTTGTGCTAGTTCAACCTGTTTCTTTTCGTCACTAATCCTTAGTAACGCCTTACCGTGTCCCGGCGAAATTTTATCTAATTCTATATATTTAATTATTTCCTTAGATAAATTTAATAATCTCATAGTATTAGTTATATACGGTCTACTTTTACCTACAAGCGAAGCAAGCTCTTCTTGTGTAGATTTATATTTTTCTATTAAATTTTTATATGCTATTCCTTCTTCTATTATGTTTAAGTTTTCCCTTTGAAGATTTTCAACTAAAGCAATTTCCATTACCTCTTTAATCGGTATATTTTTTATTACAGCTGGAATTTCTTCCTTTTTTGCCATAATACAAGCTCTGTATCTTCTTTCTCCTGCTATAATCATGTATTTTCCATTTTCGTCAGGCTTTAACACTATTGGTTGAAGGACTCCATGTTTTTTTATAGATTCGCATAGAGATATAATTTTATCTTCATCAAAATTTTTTCTAGGTTGAGTATTATTTGGATATATATCAGATATCTTTACATTTACAATTTCATTTTGTTTTTCATTTTCTCCTATATTTGCTATTAATGTACTTAAATCATTTTTTAATCCTTTTTTCGTCATTATGTTTTATCCTCCCTCTTTTTTAAAAAAAAATTACTGCTGTGCAGTAATTCTATTTCTTAGGGATCTTTACAACTACCTCCATGTAATCTCCCTTATCTATTTCATTATATTTAGCTTCAATACCTGTATTTATTATTGCATCATATGCTTGTTTTAATGTATTAAGATATATTCTTATGCTCATAGAACATTTTATATTTTGTTTTTTCTCGGGATTATTTTCTAGCTCTATACTTTCTAATATATCTTTTATAAGCTTTTCAGTCTTTTTAACTGTAAGCTCATTTTTAACAATTTTTGATATAACATCCTTCATTAATTCTTCATTTGGTAATTTAAGCAATGCTCTAGCATGTCTTTCTGTAAGTCCATTTTCAATTAGAGATTCCTTTATAGCTGTAGGCAGCTTTAATATTCTCAATTTATTAGCAATTGTAGATTGGTTCTTGCCTAATTTTTGAGCTAATTGTTGTTGTGTAAAATTATGTTCTTTTATTAAATTTTCATAACCCAAAGCTTCTTCTATAAAGTTTAAATCTTCTCTTTGTAAATTTTCTAATAGCGCTAATACAGCCGAAGTTTCATCAGACATATCGTATAATATAGCAGGTATAGTTTTTAAATTAGCCAATTTAGCAGCTCTTAATCGTCTTTCCCCCGCAACTAATTCAAATTTATCATCCTTTTTTCTAACAGTAATAGGCTGTAATACTCCATAACTTTCAATTGAATCTTTTAGTTCTTCCAACGATTTTTCAGAAAATACTTTTCTTGGTTGATATGGATTTGGAGCTATTTCTTCAATCGGTATTTCTATAACTATTTTCTCTTCCATAACATACCTCTCTCATTCTATAACTATTTTTTATATACAAACTTATTTCCTTATTATGACTTTTTTAAACACTTTCTATCTCAATCTTTCAACTTACTTTATGATATTATTCTTCATTTTACTATATAATCCTTTATATTTTTGATTATTACAAAAGATTATAATTTATTTTATAGGATTTTTTGAAACCTTCCCAGCTTTTCTAGGATATTTACTTGGAGTATTTTTAACTTTTTTAAATATTAATATATTGTGATTCAAATCACTCTCTGGTAATTTTACATCTATTTTTTCAATATATTCAACGCCTAATACTTCCATAGCTTTTTTAGATTCTTCTAATTCTAAATTAGCATTAGGCCCTTTTAAGCATACAAAATATCCCCCAACCTTTATAAATGGAACACAAAATTCCATCAATACAGGCAATCCTGCAACTGCTCTTGCTGTAGCTATGTCATACTTTTCTCGATAGTCTTCATTTTTTCCAAAGTCTTCAGCTCTTCCATGGATAAACTCTATATCATCAATAGATAATTTCGATGATACCTCTTGTAAGAAATTAATTCTTTTATTCAAAGAATCAAGTAATGTCACCTTCAATTCTGGTAGACAAATTCTAAGTGGCATACCTGGAAATCCAGCTCCTGTACCTACATCTATTAAAGACATTCCATTTTGGATATATCCTTTTGTAACGGCAGATATAGAATCCAAGAAGTGCTTTATAAACACTTCTTTTTCATCTTCTATACCTGTTAGATTCATCTTTTGATTCCATTCAACTAATAATTCTTTATACTTTTGAAAATCACTTAATACTTTTTCATTAGCTTCTAGACCAAAATCCTCTATACCTTTTTTTAGCATATCTATATTACTCATTATTACCACCTCTCGTTCTTCTCATTTGTTCAAGATAAATAAGTAATACAGATATATCAGCAGGTGAAACTCCAGATATTCTAGATGCTTGACCTATTGATAATGGTTTTATATTATTAAGCTTTTGTCTAGCTTCTATTCTAAGACCTTCGATAGTAGAATAATCTATGTCTTCTGATAGCTTTTTATTTTCTAGCTTTTTAAATTGGTCTATTTGTTTTAATTGTTTATCTATATATCCTTCGTATTTAGACATTATCACACATTGTTCTTTTACGTCATAAGGTACTTCTTCTGACGCACCCTTGCCTATTTGTTCGATTAAATCATATGTGACTTCTGGTCTTTTTAAAAATTCATATAGAGATAGACCTACTTTTATTTCTGACGCACCCATTTCAGCTAGATATTGATTTACTTCCTTTGGTGTAACTCTTTCAGTTTTTAATCTCTCTAATTCAGCTTCTACTAAAGCCTTCTTAGCTAGGAATCTATCATATCTCTCTTGAGTTGCAAGACCTATTTCATATCCCTTCTCTGTAAGTCTCATATCAGCATTGTCTTGTCTTAGGTATAATCTATATTCTGCTCTAGATGTCATCATTCTATAAGGTTCATTAGTTCCCTTAGTTATTAAATCATCTATTAAAACTCCGATATAGGCTTCTGATCTATCTAGTATAAAAGGTTGTTTTCCTTGAATCTTTCTAACTGCATTTATACCTGCCATAAGACCTTGTGCTGCTGCTTCTTCATATCCTGATGTTCCGTTGAATTGTCCAGCACTAAATAAGTTTTCTGTTACCTTTATTTCAAGAGAAGCCTTTAATTGTGTAGGATTTAAACAATCATACTCAATTGCATAAGCTGGTCTCATTATTTTACAATTTTCAAGCCCCTTCATAGTCTTGTACATTTGAAGCTGTACTTCATAAGGTAAACTTGTAGATATACCTTGAATGTACATTTCTTTAGTATCTAGACCTTCTGGTTCTATAAATGTTTGGTGAGATTCTTTATCGTTAAATCTCACAACCTTATCCTCTATAGATGGGCAATATCTAGGTCCTGTACTGTGAACTCTACCGCTGTACATAGCTGATCTATTTATATTGTCCATTATAACTTTATGTGTTTCTAAATTAGTTCTAGCTAAATAACAAGGTACTTGGTCTATATTTAACTCTCCACTCATAAATGAGAAAGGTGTGATTTTTTCATCGCCTTCTTGTATAACCATTTCAGAAAAATCTATACTATCTCTGTGGATTCTAGCCGGTGTCCCAGTCTTAAAACGTCTCATATCTAATCCTAATTGAACCAATTTATCAGTCAATTGATCTGCATATCCTAGTCCATTAGGTCCTTCATGTAGAGTCACCTCTCCCACATAAATTAATGAGTTTAAATAAACACCTGTAGCCAATATAACTGCTTTTGAGTGATATTTACATCCTAATTTAGTTACAACACCTTTTATAACTTGTCCGTCGTTAATTAAATCTATAACCTCATCCATTACTATTTCAAGATTAGGTTCATTTTCTAGTGTCTTTTTCATTTCTGTATGATATTTAAATTTATCTGCTTGCGCTCTTAGAGAATGTACTGCTGGACCTTTTGCAGTGTTTAACATTCTACTTTGTATAAAAGTTTTATCTATGTTAACTCCCATTTCTCCGCCTAAAGCATCTATTTCTCTGACTAATTGTCCTTTTCCTGTTCCACCGATTGATGGATTACAAGGCATCATTCCAATTGAATCAAGTGTCAGTGTAACCATTAATGTCTTGCATCCCATTCTAGCTGAAGCTAGAGCTGCTTCACATCCTGCATGGCCTGCACCGACAACTATTATGTCGTAATTTCCTGCATCAAATGTTATCATCATTTCTCCTTTCTCAAAATGTTTCATGTGAAACATTTTTATATTAAAATAGTTTTTTACGTATTTAAAATTTGCTATTTACCTATACAGAAGTTACTAAATATTGTATCTAATAAATCTTCTTGTACTGTATCTCCATTTATATATCCTAAATAATCCCATATGTTTTTAAAATCAACTTCTATAAAATCATATGGCAGTCTTTGCATTATTCCATCTATAGCATCGTTTATTGAATTATACGCTTTATATAATGCATCCTTATGTCTTGAATTTGTTATAACAAGACTTGATGAGCTCTTGACATCTCCTGTAAACACCATTGATTCTATTTTATCATGTATTTGCTCAATTCCCTCATTTTTAAGTGCTGAAATTTTTATTATATTTTCTTTTCCTACGAATTTTTCGATTTCAGATTCGTCTATTACTTGTTCTAAATCTATTTTATTTAATAAAACTATTGTCTTTTTGCTTTGTGCACTTTGTAGTATTTCTAAATCTTCATCAGTTAATTGTTTTGATGAATCTAGGACTATTATGACTAAGTCTGCAGATTCAATAGATTCCTTAGATTTTTGTACACCTATTTTTTCAACTATATCTTCTGTTTCTCTTATACCTGCTGTATCTACTATCTTTAGAGGTATTCCCTTTATATTTACAAACTCTTCTATAACATCTCTTGTAGTTCCAGGGATTTCTGTTACTATAGCTCTGTTTTCACCTAAGATAGAATTTAGTAGAGATGATTTACCTACATTTGGTTTTCCGATTATTACAGTTTTTAATCCATCTCTAAGTATTTTTCCGCTCTCTGCTGAATCATATAATTTTTTGATTTCATCTCTCAACTCTAGAGATTTTTCTTCTATTTCCTTGTAAGTTACATCTTCTACATCTTCATCCGAAAAATCAATAGATACTTCCAATTGTGCCAAAACTTCTGTAACCTTACTTCTAAGCTCTCTTATTTTTTTAGCTAGAGAACCCTCTAATTGACTTTGAGCTACCTCTTGAGCTTTATCAGTTTTAGATTTTATTACATCTATTACGGCTTCTGCTTGAGATAAATCTATTCTTCCATTTAAAAATGCTCTCTTCGTAAATTCACCAGCTTCTGCTAATCTAACATCTTTAGTTAATATCAATTCTAATATTTTTTTAACTGAAATAAATCCACCGTGGCAATTTATTTCAATTACATCTTCACCTGTATATGAATGTGGTCCCTTCATATATGCTACTAAAACTTCATCTATTCTCTTTTCTCCATCAAAAATATCTCCATATATTAACGATCTTAAATTGTACTCACTGATTTTTTTGCCAGATACAGATTTGAATATTTCTTCTGCAACTTCTAGTGAATTACTTCCACTTATTCTTATTATACCTATTCCACCTTCTCCAGGAGCTGTGGCAATAGCTGCTATTGTATCATCTATAAACAAAGTTATCACCTCTCTATTTTTATCCACATATATTGTGTATAAATTGTTAATAATTACTTATTAGCAGTTTATACTTAATTTACAAATTTTATAAACATCTATTTAAAATATTTTTATATTATACTATATATAATCAAAATACGATGCTAGTAAATATTAGATTTCGAATTTTATCAATTATGCACAACTCTAATTTTATTAAATAAATCTTAAAAAGAAAACCCCCTATATTTTAGGAGGTTTTCAAATTATCTCTTGTACTCAATTACTAATCTTCTATATGGATCTGTTCCTTCACTGTAAGTAATTACATACTTATCATTTTGAAGGGCTGAATGAACTATTCTTCTTTCGTATGGATTCATATAATCTAATTTTTTAGTTTTTCTTGTTTTAGCTACTTCTCTAGCTACCTTGTTAGCATATCTAATTAAAGATTCTTCTCTTTTTTCTCTATAATTTTCTATGTCTACTAATACTCTAAAGTGGGAATCTTTATTTATCTTATTAAGAGCTAAACCAGTTAAAAATTGAACAGCATCTAAAGTTTCGCCACGTCTTCCTATTAAACATGTAGCTTCTTTTCCTTCGATATTAATCTTTATTAAATTATCCTCTTGAGTAGCTATTACATTTGCATTTATTTTTGCATTATGCAACATTGTTTCTATAAACTCTTTTGCTATATCAATTTCCTTTTCTATTAAAGTTATTTTATAAAGACCATCCTTAGCACCTATAAATCCTAAAAACCCCTTACTAGGTGCTTCAATAACTTCGATTTCTATATCTGTCTTATCTACATTTAGTTGTTCAATAGCTTTTTGTATAGCTTCTTCTTCTGATTTACTTCTTATTTCCAGACTTTTTATTTTTGTTTGGTTGTTGTTTTTTACTTGATTTACTATTTCTGTTTGATTTTTCATCTTTAACTACTTCCTCCTTAGAGTTAGCCATCTTAGCTTTTAAAGGACTTGTTACTAAATAGTATTGTGCTATTGAGAATATATTACTCATTGTCCAATAAAGTGCAAGACCTGCTTCATACACATATCCCCAATAGAATGACATAAGTGTCATCATTATAGTCATAGATTGCATCATTTTAGCTTGAGATTCATCAGCAACTGTCATAGATTTTTGCATGAAATAAGCACTGACACCTGATAATATACCTAAGCTTAGGTTATGTGTTTGTGATACACTTGCAATCCATAAGAAACCATGATCCGCTGCTAAATATGCAGCTTTTGAAGCAAATACACCATGTGCAACGGGATCTCTTAATAATGCAAATAACCCCATTAATATCGGTAATTGAATAAACATAGGCAAGCATCCTGCCATTGGGTTTATTTTTGCCTCTGTGTAAAGCTTCATTAATTCTTCTTGTTGCTTTTCTGGCTTATTCTTATATTTTTCTTGAATTTCTAATATTTTAGGTTGCATATCTTGCATAGCCTTAGTTGATTTTAATTGTTTAATCATCAAAGGTACTAAGCATAATCTTACCAATACAGTAAATACAAATATTGACCAGCCATAGTCTCCAACTATATTTACTATAAAGCTAAGTATAAAACCTAAAACATTACCTATTGCGTCTAACAATTCGTATACCTCCCGAAATATTTATTTTAGAGGATCATAGCCCCCTGGGTGAAATGGATTACATTTAAGTATTCTTTTTATACTTAAAAACGCTCCCTTTATCACTCCATACTTTTTAAATGCTTCTATTGCATACTGAGAGCACGTTGGATAAAATCTACAAGTAGGTCCTTTCAATGGAGATATATATTTTTGATAAAATCTTATTAAGTAAATACATACTTTCGATAAATAAACGTTTATTTCCTTCATTATATAAACTATTTTATTCAACAAATTTGAACCTCCATAATTAGAAACAATTATCTATTTAAATAATTTAAATTTATTTACAAGATGTTTCATAGATTTGTTAATTTCATTATATTGCACATCACTTATTGCAACTCTAGCAATAAAAACTATGTCGTATCCAGATTTTATTTTTCCGTCAACATCTAACCTATATGATTCTCTTATTCTTCTTTTAACCTTATTGCGAACATTAGCCTTTCCTACCTTTTTAGAAACTGATATGCCCACTCGATTATATTCTAAATTGTTTCGCATTATATACATTACTAAGTATCTATTTGCAAAAGATTTACCGTGTTTATAAACCCTTCTAAAATCAGAGTCTTTTCTCAAACGTTCAGTTTCATTAAAATACATCTTGGTTAATCCTCCATAAACACAGCTTCATTTTTAGTTTTAAATAAAAAAATTACGCAAAAAGGCCACTTTTCTAAGCGGCCTTTTCTTAAATTAATGAGTTAATCTATTTCTTCCTTTAGATCTTCTTCTTTTTAACACGTTTCTTCCATTAGCAGTTTTCATTCTTTTTCTAAATCCGTGTTCTTTTTTTCTTTGTCTTTTTTTTGGCTGATAAGTTCTCTTCATTCTTTGCACCGCCTTTCAAATTTTTTCCATTTATAAAAATAATAATTTTACTTTCAAAGTAAACATAACACATATTATTATAAATCCTTTTAGCTAGCTTGTCAACGAGTTTTTGAGCATATAACATATTACAATTACTAAATTTTTTAGTCTATTTTATTAACATTATTCACAATTTTATCCACTATAATACACAATTTTTAAGTATAATTTTATTATACTGATTTTAATAACTGTTTATAATTTTTTAACTTGTGTATATCATACTTTTTTTAGTAAAAAATAGCAATTCACAATATGTTAATTAAATTATCCACAGCCCTGTTTATTTGTGGATAATTTAGTCGTATTATCTTGTAATTTGGAAAAATTTCTGATATTATTAATATACCTGTTGATAATGTGGATAAAGTTATTCAGTAATTCACATCTTGTTGATATCTATGTGTATAAGTTTTATTTTTTTTGACAATATTGTAAATATTCGTTGAAATTATCACATTTGATATTCTGAATAACTTTATCCACAGCATGTTGATATTTTTTTATTTTAAATATATATACACACGTTATCCACAAGTTATCCACTACTTGCTGTTAATATCTATATTAGAAAACTAACTACCGTATTTTTTCACATTTCTGTGGATATGTCTGTGGAAAACAAATAATTTGTTGGAGGTTTAAAATATGGACATCGTTTCATTATGGAAAAAAACATTGCAACTTATAAAAGGTGAAGTCGCTTCTGCTAGCTTTGAAACTTTCTTCAAAAACACAGTACCAATTGAAACAAATTCAAATGAGTTAACTCTTTTAGCTCCAAACGAATTTGCAGAAGATATCTTGAGAACTAGATACTTAAATTTGATAGAAAGTTGTTTAAGCCAACTATCTTCAAATAAATTTGAAATAAAAATAATCTCTGATAGTAGCGAAGTTGAACAAAATCCTTTAAAAACTTCAAATACTAATACTAATAAAAACAATAATAGCAATAATATTATTAAAAACTATCCTCGCTTAAATCCTAAATACACATTTGATACATTTGTAATAGGTAATAGCAATAGATTTGCTCATGCAGCATGTGTGGCAGTTGCTGAATCACCAGCAAAAGCGTACAATCCATTATTTTTATATGGAGGAGTTGGTCTTGGAAAAACTCACTTAATGCATGCAATAGGACATCAAATTATGAAGGAACAAAACGATGCTAAGGTCGTTTATGTTTCATCAGAAAAATTTACAAACGAACTTATAAACTCAATAAAAAGCGATAAAAACGAGGAATTCAGAAACAAATATAGAAATGTTGATATACTACTTATTGACGACATTCAATTTATAGCTGGAAAAGAAGGAACACAAGAAGAATTTTTCCATACTTTTAATGCATTACACGAAGCCAATAAGCAAATAATTATTTCTAGTGATAGACCTCCAAAAGAGATTCCTACTCTAGAAGACAGATTGAGATCTCGTTTCGAAATGGGATTAATCGCCGATATTCAACCACCTGATTTCGAAACAAGAATAGCTATATTAAAAACAAAAGCTCAAATTGAAAATATCGATGTTCCGAATGAAGTAATGAACTACATAGCTACATACATAAAATCAAACATAAGAGAATTAGAGGGAGCATTAACTAGAGTTGTAGCTTATTCATCACTTATCAACAAAGATATATCTTATGACCTAGCAGTTGAAGCTTTAAAAGATATAGTTACTACTTCAGAAAGCCAAGAAATATCTGTAAATAAAATAAAAGAAAAAGTATCTACAGTATTTGGAATAAAAATGGATGATTTTAACTCTAAAAAAAGAACTAGAGCTATAGCTTATCCACGACAAATAGCAATGTACTTAAGTAGAGAGCTTACTGATTTATCATTACCGAAAATAGGAAACGAATTTGGAGGGAGAGATCATACTACAGTTATTCACGCTCATGATAAAATATCTAAAGATCTTGAACTTGAAAAAAATAGTGAATTAAAGGAAAAAATAGACAAGATAATAATGGATTTAAAAGGTTAAAGTTATTCACAATTATGTTGTTAATTTTTGTGGATAAGTATGTGGATATATGTTAATACAATTTTTTGCCAAAAAGTTATCCATAATCTATCCACAAAGTTATCCATAGGGTTTTACATAGTTATCCACATTTTATACACATGCTATAACCCTTGATATTATTAATATAGAGATACTTATACACATTATCAACAACACCTACTACTATTACTACTATCATTATTATTAATTATTTTATTAAAAATGAAATAAGGAGGTTATCCACATTGAAGATAATTTGTAACCAAAAATTACTAGCAAATAAAATAGGAATTGTACAAAAAGCTATTAACTCAAAAACAACTTTAGATTTATTAAAAGGTGTTTTAATAGTTACGAAACAAGATGAAATAGTTTTAAAGGGATACGATTTAGAAATAGGAATAGAAACTCATGTTTCAGCAGAAGTTATGGAACAAGGAAGTATAGTAATAAATTCAAAATTATTTGGTGATATAATCAGAAAATTACCAGATTCATTTGTAGAAATAGAAACAGATGAAGATAACAATGTTTATATAAATTGTTTAAATTCAAAATTTAAAATAAAAGGAGATTCTGCAAAAGAATATCCACAAATTCCAGATGTAAATGAGGATAACTTATATAGTATTCCTCAAGATGTATTAAAAAGTATGATAAAACAAACAGTTTTTGCTACATCACAAGATCAAACTAAGCCAATACTTATGGGAGAACTTTTAGAAATAGACAACGAAGATATAAATTTAGTTGCGATAGATGGTTATAGACTTGCAGTTAGAACTTGTAAAGTGGATAACTTAAATCAAGATATAAAAGCTAAAGTAATTATCCCCGGAAAAACACTAACAGATGTGAATAGTTTGTTATCATCTGAGGAAGATGTAAAGGTTGGATTTAATGAAAAAAATGCTATTTTCATAATTGATGAAACTAAAATAGTAACAAGACTTTTAGATGGAGAGTTTATAGATTATAAAAAGTTATGCCCAAGAGAGTATAATTCAAAAATAAAATTAAAAACTAAAGATTTATTAAACAGTATAGAAAGAGCTTCATTGCTTTCTCAGTCAGAGCTTAACAATCTTATTAAATTATCTATAAGAGATTCAATGATGGCAATAACTTCCAATAATGAAAAAGGAAATGTCTATGAAGAAGTGGCATTGTCATTAGAGGGAGATTATTTAGATATAGCATTTAACTCAAGATACTTATTAGAAGGTCTAAAAAATATAGATTGTGAAGAAATATATATGGAATTTACAACTAACGTAAATCCATGTATAATGAAACCTGCTGATGGAACAAGATACATATATCTACTTTTACCAGTAAGAATATCTTCTAATAATTAATTCACTAAATAATCCACAATATTATTAACAATTGTTAATATATTACAAAAAAGGAATGTATAAAAAACTCGTGCTAAAAATAAATAGTACGGGTTTTTTTTCACTTATGATATAATAAATTATTAGGTTAAATTAAATATTTCGTTTGGAGGGTGGTTAATTATGCTTGAAATCAAGATAGAATCAGAGTATATAAAGTTAGATCAGTTTTTAAAGCTTGTTGATATAGCTTCAACAGGTGGACATGCAAAATATCTTATTCAAGAGGGTGTTGTGAAGGTCAATGGAGAAGTTGAAACTAGAAGAGGTAAAAAATTAATACCTGGGGATATTGTCGAGGTAGAAGGAAATCAAATAAAAGTGATTTAATACTTTTAAGGAGAAACTTTTATGCGATTAAATAGCTTACAATTAATAAATTTTAGAAATTACGATAATTTACATTTAAATTTTGAAAAAAATATAAATCTACTCGTTGGAAAAAATGGCCAAGGAAAAACTAATATTGTGGAAGCTATATATATGTTATCGTTTGGAAAATCATTTAGAACTAATAAAGACAGAGAAATTATAAAATTCGGATGTGAAAATTTATATATTGGTGGAAATTATTTAAAAAATTCTTCAACAGGTTTAATAGAAGTTGCAATTGGCAAGAATAATAAAAAGGGAATAAAAGTTAATAAAATTCATATTCATAAAATTCAAGAATTACTAGGCAACTTAAATGTTGTTATTTTCTCTCCTGAAGATTTAAAGCTGGTAAAAGATGGCCCGAGAGAAAGAAGAGCGTTTATTGATAAAGAAATTAGCCAGATCATGCCTAAATATTATAATTATTTGATTAATTATAACAAAATATTGATTCAAAAAAATAAAACTTTAAAAAATAAAATAGTAGATGCTAATTTATTATCTGTGTATGATGAGAGCTTGGCTAATTATGGTGCCTATATTTATATATTGAGAAGGGATTTTATAAAAAAAATTTCCAAAATATCCAGTGATATGCACAAGAAATTAACAGGAAATAATGAAGAACTGTTGATAACCTATAAAAATCAGATAAACTTATCTGAGGATGATACTGTTGAAAGTGCGAGAAATAAACTTTTAAAAAAACTTGAAGAAAATAGAGAGCACGATATAGAAACTAGAACTACTAAGTATGGAATCCACAAGGACGATATCAACATTTTTATAAATGATTTAGATGTCAAATTATACGGTTCTCAAGGACAACAGAGAACTGTATCTATTTCACTAAAATTATCTGAGATAGAGCTCATAAAGCAGGAAGTCAACGAAAATCCAGTTTTAATTTTAGATGATGTTTTTAGTGAGCTAGATGAAACAAGACAAAAATTACTAGTTGAGAACTTAGGTGATGTTCAAATGTTCATAACAAGTGCAGAATTAGCACATAAAAGAATTTTTAATGAGAGTGATACATCAATTTTTTATATAGATAAAGGAAAAGTTATAAATATGGAAGATGGAGGTAATTAGATGAAACAAGAATATGGTGCAAATCAGATTCAAGTACTAGAGGGCTTAGAAGCAGTTAGATTAAGACCTGGTATGTACATTGGATCTACAGGACCTAGAGGATTACACCACTTAGTGTATGAAATTGTGGATAACAGTATAGATGAAGCATTGCAAGGATACTGTGACAGAATATATGTATGCATTAATGAGGATGGTAGTGTACTAACTAAGGACGATGGTAGAGGTATTCCAGTTGAAACTCATCCTAAAACAGGAAAATCTACACTTGAAACAGTACTTACAATACTACATGCCGGTGGTAAATTTGGAGGCGGAGGGTACAAAGTATCTGGTGGTCTTCACGGTGTTGGTATATCTGTTGTTAATGGACTTTCAGAATGGTTAGTTGCGGAAGTTTACAGAAATGGAAAAATATATAGACAAAGCTACAAAAAAGGTATAACAGATTCAGAATTAGAAATAGTAGGTGAATCTACACATACAGGTACAATAATCAACTTTATGCCAGATGCTACAATATTTGACGATATAGTTTTTGATTACAACATACTAGAAACTAGATTAAGAGAGTTAGCATTCTTAAATAAGGGTGTAAGAATAATATTTGAAGATAAAAGACCAGGACAAGAACAGAAAAAAGAATTCTTATACAATGGAGGTATAAGAGAATTTGTTGAGTATCTTAACAGAACAAAAACACCTATACATGAAAATGTAGTTTACATAGATAAAAAGATACAAGACTGCATGATTGAAATAGCTATCCAATATACAGATGGATATTCTGAAAATATATTATCTTTTGCTAATAATATAGATACTCAAGAAGGTGGGACTCATTTAGCAGGATTTAAAGCTGCATTGACTAAAACAATAAATGAGTATGCAAAGAGAAATAAATTAATAAAAGAAAACGAATCAAACTTATCTGGTGAAGATATAAGAGAAGGTCTTACAGCTGTAGTATCAGTTAAATTACCAGATCCTCAATTTGAAGGACAAACTAAAACTAAATTAGGTAACACTAAAATGAGAGGTATAGTTGATGCAGTAACAGTTGAAGAATTAGGAGCATTCTTAGAAGAAAATCCACAGACTGCAAGGGTAATTGTGGATAAAGCTTTAAGAGCACAAAGAGCTAGAGAAGCTGCTAAGAGAGCTAGAGAATTAACAAGAAGAAAAACTGTACTAGAAAGTACTTCATTACCAGGAAAATTAGCAGACTGTGCTGAAAAGGATCCTGCTAAGAGTGAAATATTCTTAGTCGAAGGGGATTCTGCCGGTGGTTCAGCTAAACAAGGTAGAGATAGATATACACAAGCTATATTACCACTTAGAGGTAAAATACTTAATGTAGAAAAGGCTAGATTAGATAGAATTTTATCATCAGACGAAATCAAAAACATGATAACTGCATATGGTTGTGGTGTCGGTAACGATTTTAATATAGAAAAAGCTAGATATCATAAAATAATAATAATGACCGATGCAGATGTCGATGGTGCACACATTAGAACGTTATTATTGACATTCTACTTTAGATATATGAGACCGCTTCTAGACAATGGTTATGTTTATATAGCACAACCACCGCTATTTAAAGTTAAAAAACAAAAGAAAGAATACTACGTTTATTCAGATAAAGAATTAGAAACTTTATTAGAAGAAATAGGTAAAAAT
>NZ_JALEXO010000079.1 GCF_022780145.1 Intestinibacter sp. | reverse complement strand
CTTCTATTATAACATTTTTTCTACCCATTTCATGCTTGCCTGCTATATCGAATAGAAGGTCAAGATGGGTATCTACTACTATACTTTCATCTAATAATTTTTGTGCTAAACTCATAAAATCTCCCTTCTAAAAAAATATGTCTATATCTCTTGTTTTACTATTATTTTTGAAGGATATTGTCCCCCGTGATGTATTTTATTGTTAGCTATTACTATCTCTGTACTGTTAAATCCATCCTTTGTATTACTATTTGGGAATACAAAATTCTTAGCACTTGAAGTAACTGTAAATCTTATCTTGTGACCTTTTTTGAAGGTATTAGATATTTTTGTTGTAAGTATATTTATTTTATAAACCTTATCTTTTTCTAAATACTCTGCTTTTTCGAAAGAATTTCTGTATTTAGCTGATATTATACCATCTGCTAGTTTTATAGATTTTCCATTTTCATCGACATCTGTGATTCTAACCATGAAATCAGTGTCTACGGCATCTGATGATATGTATAATTCAACATCTATATCGCCAGTAATTGTGAAGTCTTCTTCCAATGTATCTGTTGTGTAGCATAGTATGTCATCTCTTTTTTCCTCTTCAGTGTAATCCTCTGGAACACCTATTTCATTTTCACTCATATCAATTATAAATGTAGATGGATTTTTAGGATCGTAAGCATATTCATCAGATTTTTCGTCTGATACCTCTTCAAATACTAATTTTCCATCGCCAGAAGATGTATTAGCATGTCCATCACTTGTCAAATAAATAGCTGTACATTTGCTATTTTCAACAGGCCAATTATTTGCAGTCTTCCATTTATTATCTCCAACTGTGTAGTATTCAACTGCAGGTGTTTTATCTATTCCATTTTGAATTCCTTTTAGATGTAAGTCAAACCATTTTAAGAAAATTAAATCTAAGTCAAATCTCAAGGCATTAGTTCCAAATGGCACTTTATGTAAATCATATGTTGAGTTCCCACTATGTTGCCATGGACCAAGTATTACCTTTCTCTTGCCTTGTGGATAATCCTTAGTCAAATCAAGAGCTTCAGTAGTACCCATTCCATTATCGTCAAACCATCCTGACATTATCAAAGCAGGAACCTTTATATCCTTACATCTATCGTGCCAGTTTATTCTAGCCCAATATTCATCGTAATCAGTTCTCTCTAACCATTCTTCTATAAAATCAACCTTATATCCCAAGGCTTTTTCTGGAATTTTATTCAAAGGTCTTATATCTAATACGTCATCCCAGTCGTCTCTAACCATAAGCTCTGGCTTGAACATTTGTTGAGATACAGCAAATGACCAAGCAAGCATTCCCGAAATTAAAGCTCCACCTCTTCTAGGAATATCTACAAATGCACTACCTGCACAAACCACACTTACTAATGCAGCTAGATATGGATTGTTGCTAGCAGCTGCAGCCCATTGCACATATCCTAAATATGAACCACCTATCATACCTACTTTTTTACTACTCCATGGTTGATTTGCAATCCAATTTATAGTGTCGTCGCCGTCTTCAACCTCATAAAGCTGTGGCTCCCAAGTTCCTTCACTTAAGTTTCTACCTCTGACATCTTGGATTACTACAGCATATCCTCTTTGGACAAATTTGTAGTAAGTCTCCTTGTTCATTTCCTTGCCATATGGAGTACGAACAAGGACAGTAGGTAAATTTTCGTTTACATCTGCTGGTAGATATACATCAGTAGATAATTTTACATTATCTCTAGTTAAAACATCGAAGCAGCCTTCATATTTAACTGGGTGTAAGTCTGATGGTATTTCTTCCTTCCATCTTTTAAGTATAGTCTTATCTTCAAATCCTTCTTCTACTAATATAGAAACATACTCTCTACTTGGACAAACTACTGCAACGACTCTTCCGTCTTCATGTAAAATATTATTTGGGAATTTTATATCTCTTTGAACAAAATTTCCACTAGAATGCATTTCATATCTTTCTCCAAAAGGTGTAGTTACATATTTTTCGTCTGTTGAAAAGCATTTATCGTAAGCAGTTATTTTTTCGCCAAGATCCTTTAAATCTATCTTGTAAATAGCTGTATATAATTGATTTTTTTCTGAAGTTAATTCTTCCTTATCTAAAAATTTATTAGTGAATACATCTAATTCCTTTACAAAAATATTGTCATTTTCGAAATATACATATGCATATAATATTCCAGATAAATACAGTTTAAATTCTCTCAAAGCAAAGACCTCCTTTTTAGACTACAGTCCGAGTATAGCCTTTATTGCATAAGCTACAGAAATTCCTAGGTAGTTACCACAAGCTCCTGCAACAACCCCCATGATAAGTCCTATATTTATTAAGCTCTTCCATTGAGCCCCTGATGCTACAAGTGCTGCTGTAGGACCATCTGCAATACATCCAGCGATTGATAAAACTACATATTCGTATTTTATCTTAAATAATCTAGTTATTAATAAGTGTAGGATTATGCATCCTGCTATTACACAGAAGCAGAATAAAGTTATATAGAATGTTGAACCAAAGAATTGTTTTAGATCAACTGCAAATCCTATAGTTACTAGGAATAATAATGCTAAGTATAATCCTAAGTCAAAATTACCTCTTAATTTTTTCACAGCTGGTATTTGAGCTGTTATAATAGCTAATGTTGTTATTAAAATTATTCTTCCTGCACTTCTAAAGCTTTCAGGAAATAACATAGAAGCTAATGTAGTCGCTATAATTACTATTACAAATCCTATTGCAAGTAACCAAGCTATATCCTTTATACTCCATTCCTTAGATGCCATAAGTTCAGTATCATCATCACCAGTATCTAATAATTGTTCTTCTGTATGGTGATATGGCCATAGCTTGTTGAATGCTTTTGAATTTTTTAGTATTGCTGGAGCAGCAAACATAAATACTAAAGTAGGTATACCTATAACATAGTCAGCAGCATTTGCAGATGCAATTGTGTCACTAGCAGCATTTAATCCTATTGCTATAGCTGTAAGGTTTGAACTACCACCTGTATATGTTCCTACGAACATTCCTGCAACCTTCCATCCTTCAAATATCTTGCCCCCAAATACAAGACCAAATATTAAAGCCATTATAGAAACTGAAAGTAAAGCAGATAAAAGAGCTATAAGCGGTTCCTTAGTTAGCTTTTTGATTTGTTGTAAATCCATACTTAATAGCATTATAGCTATTGAAAGTGGTATAC
>NZ_JALEXO010000040.1 GCF_022780145.1 Intestinibacter sp. | reverse complement strand
TCTAAAAATATAGGCATATCTCTATATTCAAAAATATCATCACTTATATTCATCTTCTTGGCAGGCGAAACGATAATTCTCATTTTTCTAATCATTATCTACATCGTCATCATCAATTGCATCGACCATATTTTCTCTAGTATAAACTCTTCTAGCTATTCTTTCTTGTTCAACACTTTGTGATAACAATTCTTTTACACTTTCTCCGTCTTTTACATTTACAATATCAAAGTTTCCTAATGTTTTATCACTAGAGTTACAATGAATTGTGCTTAGTCCAAAAATTCTCTGAATTAAAGTTCTACTTAAAGATACATCTGTTATTCTGTATAATCTAACCTCATCTTGTGTTTGAGTTAAAAGCCCCGAATTTATAAAAAGACGGTTACTTGTTAGACGATATGTCGTAAAGCTAAGTGGTAGTCCAAAAAAAAGTACTCTCTTACGATCTGACCATAATTCCTTTTCCATAGTATTTTCTCCTTTCTATATCCTGTAGATTAATTTTTATTAATATTTTTATTTTCTTATTAAATATTATACTATATTATATTCCCATATAAAATTCAATCCTATATGTTTATTTATATTAATACTATGTTATAATAAAAAAGTCTTATAATTACCAAATTAATACAATTTTTTTGAATCATATGACAAGAACTTAATTATAAATTTTTATAATATAATGCCATATGCATTACAAAAATAATAGTGATAAATTATATTTTCAAATTTTAGGGGGGATAAACCATGGGAAATATAGGAACTCTAATTTTAGTTACAACTATTGCAGGTGCCGTTGGAACGGGATTAGGTGGAGTTGTAGGTGCATTATTTAAAAAAGACTCTAGCCGAACAGTAAGCTTACTTCTAAGCTTTGCAGGTGGAGTAATGATAAGCATTGTCTGCTTCGACTTAGTCTTAAGTGCAATTGAAACAAAAACTAATATAAATATTATTATATTGACAATACTTCTCGGTGTAGCAATCGTATATTTATTAAACTATTTAATAGATAAACGTACTAATCCTGAAGTTCCACATATTGATTCAAACCATCCTCAAACAGCTGATGCATTAGACGAATTAATACATAGTAATCATTTAAACGAACATATTAAGAAAAAGGACAACTCTATATCTTTATTTATAGCTGGTGTAGTTATGGCATGTGCAATAGCACTTCATAATATACCTGAAGGTATGACAATAGGTGCATCTTTTGCAAATACTGACGGTGTATTAGTAAATTCAGCATTAGTTTTATCTGTACTTATCGGACTTCATAATATTCCAGAAGGAATGGCAGTTGCTGTCCCATTAATTAGTGGTGGTATGCCTAAACCAAAAGCAATATTAATAACCACTCTAAGTGGTGCTCCCACTATTATAGGAGGATTACTTGGTTATGTTATAGGTGATATCGGACCTTTAGGACTTGCACTTAGCCTTTGCTTTGCAAGTGGTGCTATGCTATACGTCGTATTTGGTGAAATATTACCACAAGCAATTTTACTTTATCGAAGCAAATTACCAGCATTTTCAACTATTATAGGAATGGCAGTTGGATTGCTTATAATATATGCATAAAAATCAGCGCCCTCAATTTACTTAGGGGCGCTATTTATATGTTTTTTTATAATTTAAAGTAAATCCATTTTTGAATCTTCTTCTGTGATTTCTCTGACTGGCTTACAAGGAACTCCATAAGCAAGGTAATTAGCTGGTATGTCCTTTGTCACTATACTTCCTGCACCGATTACAGCATTATCTCCTATCGTAACTCCTCCTAGAACTACTACATTTGCTGCCAACCATACGTTATTCCCTATATGTATCTCGTCGGCGAACTCAGACATAGACACATGCCCATCTGGATATTTCATAGCAATTCTCTCTTCAGCTATTAGTGGATGATTTGTCGCCATCAATGATACATTTGGTCCAAACATTACATTGTCGCCTATGTAGATTCTGGCATCGTCCATAACCATTAAATTAAAATTTGAGAAGAAATTTTCACCTATAAATGTGTGTGTACCGTAATTAAATTGTATAGGTCCTTGGAAGTAATATTTTTCTCCAATTTGTCCTATAAATTCTTTTATTATTGGCAATCTGTCTTCATCGTATTCATCCATTGTATTAAATTTTTGGCAAAGAATATGCGCCTTATGTTTTATATCCTTTAATTCCTTTGTTCTAGCATCAAATAACTTACCTGCAAATATTTTTTCTTCCTCTGTCATAACTACACCTCCCAATAGTACTTTATTTATATTATAAATCCCAAAATCACATTTTTTACAAGATACTCCTATTATTTTTTTAATTATTTTGATAGACTTAAATTTGGGGATGGATATGTATTCCTACATATAATCAAAATACAAATAAATAAAAAAGGGGAGATTTTATGGAAACTAAAAACAAAAAAGTAACATCTGAAGATGCTGACTTTTCATTAGAAAGAGTACCGGACTCCGCTAGAAAAGGGTTCCGTAGTATGTTCTTTGTAATGCTCGGCTTCACATTCTTCTCTGCCAGCATGAGTGTTGGTAGTAAATTAGGTAATGGCTTAGACCTTAGCAATTTTATTTTAGCTTGTGTTATAGGTGGTATAATTTTATCTGCATATTGTGGTCTATTAGCCTATATTGGTTCAGATACTGGTATGAATATGGATCTTTTATGCCGTAATGCATTTGGTAAAAAAGGATCTTATCTATCATCATTCGTACTAGGATTTACTCAAATCGGCTGGTTTGGTGTTGGGGTTGCAATGTTTTCAATTCCTGCAGCTCAATTATTAGGTATAAATGAATGGGTACTTACTATAATAGCTGGTCTTTTAATGACTGCAACTGCTGCAACTGGTATGAAGGCATTAGAAGTCGTAAGTACAATTTCAGTTCCTTTAATAGTAATTCTAGGTGTTTACTCTATGTTCGGAGCAACTACTGAAGGTGGAGGTCTAGTTGCTATATTTAATCAATCAGCTGGACAAATAACTCTATTTACTGGTATAGGATATGTTATTGGTTCATTTATATCTGGAGGAACTGCAACACCTAACTTTATACGTTTTGCTAAAAACAACAAGGTTGCAGTATGGACTACTGTAATTGCTTTCTTCTTAGGAAATACTCTTATGTTCTGCTTCGGTGCAGTAGGTGGTGCATTCACAGGTAAAGACGATATATTCTATGTTATGATTGCACAAGGACTTGCTATTCCTGCTCTAATAGTATTAGGTGCTAATATTTGGACAACAAATAACAATGCTTTATACACTGGCGGTTTAGCACTTTCTAATATAACTGGTGCTCGTATGAAGCTTACTACTTGGATTGCTGGTATAGTTGGTACTGCACTAGCTATTTGGTTATATTGGAACTTTACTGGTTGGTTGAATATATTAAACTGCGCCCTACCTCCAATAGGTATTATAGTAATTTTAGATTTCTTTAAAAATCGCCAAAAATACGATGGCGAACGTAAATTACCAGTTGTAAATTGGTTTAATGTATTAGGTATTGTCATTGGTGCTGTAGTTGCCAACACATTACAATGGGGCATAGCTGCTATTAATGCTATGGTAATAGCTGCAGTTTGTTACTTTGTAGGACAAATTTTTTCAAAAGATAATGAGGAGGCTTAATAATGTTATTTAAAAATGGACATATTGAAAATTCTGTAGAAGCTATAGATATTCGTGTTACTGATGGTAAATTCGAACAAATAGGGGCAAATCTAGAAGCTCGTCCTGGAGAAGAGGTTGTAGATTGCACTGATAAATTAATTCTACCTCCCTTTGTAGAATCTCATGTGCATCTAGATACTTGTTTGACAGCTGGTCAACCTCGTTGGAATATGAGTGGGACTCTATTTGAAGGTATAGAAAGATGGGAGGAAAGAAAGGAATTCCTTACTAAAGAAGACGTAAAAAATCGTGTAAATAAAGTAGTTCGTATGCAAGCGGCTAATGGCGTTCAACACGTTCGTACTCATGTAGATATAAATGACCCTAAATTAACTGCATTAGAAGCTATCTTAGAGCTTCGTGAAGAAGTAAAGGATTTTATCGATATCCAAATAGTTGCATTCCCTCAATACGGTATTCTAAGCTACCCAAAAGGTAAAGAATTATTAGAGGAAGCGCTAAAAATGGGAGCAGATGCAGCAGGTGCAATTCCTCACTTTGAATTCACTCGTGAATATAGCGTAGAATCTCTAAATATATGCTTCGAATTAGCTCAAAAATACAACAAACTTATCGACGTTCACTGTGATGAAATAGATGATGAAGCTTCTAGAGGATTAGAAACTCTAGCAACAAGAGCCTATGAAACTGGTATGAGAGATATGGTCACTGCTTCTCATAC
>NZ_JALEXO010000335.1 GCF_022780145.1 Intestinibacter sp. | reverse complement strand
CCCACGCGTTACTCACCCGTCCGCCGCTCTCTTCCGAAGAAGATCGCTCAACTTGCATGTGTTAGGCACGCCGCCAGCGTTCATCCTGAGCCAGGATCAAACTCTCAAAATAAAGTTACACTTTATGTCGCAATGTCCATTCGCTTCGCTCATGTCAATTGCTCAAAATAAAGTTTCCTGCTCAGACTAATCATTATCGAATATCTGGCTTGGTTTGTTGGTTTTAATTCGTGTGAATTAAAGTTTATTATTAACCTACTGTTTAATTTTCAAAGTTCATTGCTTAAGTCAGCTTAATCATTTTAACAAAATTTTATTTTTTTGTCAAGGACTTTTTTTATTTTTTATTTAAAACTTTAAAGTCCTAAGCTGTTCAAGCTCTTGTCCCTCTCTCTCAAGGACAAGTAATACTATACCATCAAAAAAAACTTTCGTCAATACTTTTTTTATTTTATTTTTATTATTTGTATATTTTTATAATTTATACTTAAATAATCTCATTAAAATATTAAATTGTATGTTCTTTATATTAACTTATTACAGCACTTCTAATTAGCTATAATTTATCATAGATTTTATAAAAAATATATTTTATAAAATCTATGTAATAAAATTATTATCTCTAAATAGTATGCCTATAATTTCAAATTTATATAACAAAAAATTTTACAAAGATAGTAATTCTTTTATCCTAGGTACATCAAATCCTAAAACATAATCGTCATCTATTTTCATAACTGGCACAGATAAAAAACCTTCTTTTATAAGCTCTTTTCTATATTTTTCACTTTTTGATATATTATATTCAATGTATTCTATATTATTTTTTTTCAAAAACTCTTTCAATTTTACACAGTTTGGGCAAGTATCACTTGTGTACATCTCGATTCTTTTCAATATATCTCACTCCTTCTTTTTCTAATTTTCCTTTATTTTCACTTATACATATTATAAAATTAATATGTATTGTAAATTATAAAAATATAATTAATAGTACATAATTTATAAAAATAAAGCAATATAATCATAATAATTAGGAGGTTATTTGTAATGTCTAAAAAGGTACTAATTATGTCTGCCTCTACAGGCGGAGGACATAATAGAGCAGCCCACGCAATAAAAGATGAACTAGATAAAAAATATATCGATGGTGAACATATAGATTGTGAAATTGTAGATAGTTTAAAAATGATCAACACAGCAACAGATAAAATTATCTCTAGTGGTTATGAAAAATCGGCTAAATATACACCTAAAGCTTGGGGTGGTATGTATAAGATCTCTGATGCTAATATAATAGCTAAAAACGAATTTAAAGGAAATTTATTCAATACTCTTATGTGTTCAAAATTAAAAAAATTATTAAAGGACTCTAGACCAGATTTAATCATAGGAACTCATCCATTTCCTATGATAGCTTTAAGTACTCTAAAAAAGAAATATCCTGATAACAATATTTTTAGTAATTTTTATATCCCGCCTCTTATATCAGTTTTAACTGACTATACAGCTCACTCAGCATATATTCAAGATGAAATTGATTATTATGTTGCTGGTGATGAATATGTAAGAGAAGTTTTAATATCAGAAGGCATAGATGATAAAAAGATAAAAGTATATGGTATTCCTGTCGAAAAATCATTTTTAGAGCATAGAGAAAGAAATGTCGTCCTTGAAGAGTTAGGACTTGCTCCTGATAAATTCACTGTATTAGTAATGGGTGGAAGTTTTGGAGCTGGAAATATAAAAGATACCTTAAAAGAATTAATATCTATAGACAGAGATTTCCAAATACTTGTAATTGCAGGCAGAAATGAAAGCTTAAAAGAAAAATTAGAAAAGTCAATTGAAAAACATTCATTTGATAAAAACATATCAGTACTTGGATTTACTAAAAAAATGAACGATATCTTATCATCTGTGGATATAATAATTTCAAAACCAGGGGGCTTAACAACTACTGAATGTTTAATAAAGGAACTACCAATGATCGTTCCTTATTACATACCTGGACCAGAAGAAGAAAACTTAGACTTTCTATCAAATTGCGGTGCGGCTATAAGAACTTCTAAAAAATTCACTCTTTCTGTATTACTAAAAGTACTTATAGATAATCCATCTAGAATAGAATTAATAAAAAATAACATAAAGGCTATAAAAAAACAAAACACAGCTGAAGATATAGCTAATTTAGTGATTGATATAATCAGTTAATTTTATCAATACACGATTAACCTCAAATACATAAATAATTAAACACAATTAATAAAGCCAACTCTCATGAGTTGGCCGATTTTACAATATCATCTTTTAATTTTTAATAAGGTTCATAAAAATCTTCTTCATAATCATACTGATAATGCTTGTAATTATTTCTGAAAGAACTATTTCTATTATCCTTTATCACATGTTTTTTTCTTTTAGTTGTACTTTTTGATTTGTCTCTTTTTTTAGATTCAATTTTTCTCTGTCTCTTTTCTTTATTGACAGTATACTCCTCAAAATCCATAGTTGTTTTCATCTTACACCTCTATTTAAATTTATTAATAAGATTATACAACAATGTTTTTAACGATTCAATTAAGTAAATAAAAAAAATCAGCGCAAAATAATATATATAAATTCACGCTGATTCATTCTATTATTAATTTTTATTATATTTCTCTTCTTCCTTCCAAGGCTTTAGATATAGTAACTTCATCGGCATATTCTAAATCTCCTCCTACAGGTAATCCATGAGCTATTCTAGTGACTTTAATTCCCATAGGCTTTATAAGTCTAGCTATATACATAGCTGTAGCTTCTCCTTCTATAGTTGGATTAGTAGCCATGATTATTTCTTTAACCTCTTGATTGCCTAATCTTTGGATTAATTCCTTTATATTTATCATATCTGGACCCACACCATCCATAGGTGAAATTACGCCATTTAAAACATGGTATTGTCCCTTAAATTCTTTTGTTTTTTCCATAGCTGCTACATCTCTAGGGTCCTCTACTACACATATCACGCTTGGATCTCTATTTGGATTAGAACACATACTGCAAGGGTCTTTATCTGTTATATTACAACATATAGAACAGTATTTGATTTCTCTTTTCGCATCTAAAATCGCTTTTGATAAAGCTTCTACATCGTTTGTACTCATGTTAATAACATGAAAAGCCAATCTCTGAGCTGTTTTTTTTCCTACTCCTGGAAGCTTTGAAAATTCTTCAATAAGCCTACTTATAGGCTCTGTATAATATTGCATCATTATCACCTACTAAAATAATCCTGGTATGTTCATTCCCCCAGCCATTTTACTCATTTGAGATGATTGAGCTTCGTCAACTTTTCTTAAAGCTTCGTTTACAGCACTTATTACTAAATCTTGTAACATTTCTATATCATCTGGGTCAACAACTTCTGGTTTCATGTTTATGTCTAAAAGTTCTTTTTTTCCGTTGACTTTGACAGTTACAGCTCCTCCTCCTACAGATACTTCAAACTCTTTAGCTTCTAATTCTTGTTGCATTTTTTGCATATTATCTTGCATTTTTTGAGCTTGCTTTAAAATTTGATTCATATTTCCTGGCATCATTCCTCCGCCATATCCTTTTTTAGCCATTTATCTTTCCTCCTTAAAAAATTTTTCATTGTATCATAATATAATTATTATCATTTATTTTAGCTTTTTTCAATACTATCTTTTACTTCTAATATATCCTCACTTACTATATCTTTTAATATCTTCTCGCCTTTATCCTCTTTTTTTATTTCAGTATTTAAATTTACTACTTGAGATTTCAAGGCTATTTTTACGTTGAAGCTTCTATTCAATACTTCTCTTATGACTTTCTCTACGTATTCTATAGTCTTTGGCGAATCCAATCTAGACTTAGCAAATGAATAATTATCAGTAAAAATTATATATAAAGTATCTTCTGATACATTAAAGCTATCTACATCTTGAAGTAAGGCCCTAGTTACCTGTTCCTTATCTTCTTTCATCTTTTGTAATATATTTTTCCATGATTTTTGTATTAATTTAACATCATCATTTTTTATATTTTCATATTCTATATTTTCTTCTGATTGACTTTCTTGTGTATTTTTATCGATTTGACCATTTCCATCAAAGTTATCCACTGATTGATTTGTGGATATGTGATTAACTTTTATATCTCCTGATTCAATTTTCTTTTCTAAATTCTCTATTCTCTTAATTAAAGCCTCTTTACTTTCATCAAACATAGGCTGAACTATTTTTATCATAGTTACTTCCATAAGAACTCTTGGATTTGATGAAGATTTCATAGCATCTTGTGTTTCTGATAATATATTTAAAATTCTTATTAAATTGTTTGTATCTATTGTAGTCGCCTGTTGTTTGAGCAAATCTATAGTTTCCTCTGGCAGTGATATAATATCGTCTAAATCATTTGAAATTTTGCAAACCATTAAATTTCTGAAATGATCTATTAAATCATTTACTAAATTTCTTACATCCTTACCCCAAACTATAAAATCATTTAAAATTTGGAGTGATTTTTTTGTATCTTCTTTTATTATTGATTCTGCCAAATCAAATAGTTGCTCTATATTTACACTTCCTAAAAGCTCAATTACATCATTATAGCTTATAGTATGTCCTTGAAAAGATATACATTGGTCTAATATACTAAGCGCATCTCTAAGTGCACCTTGTGAATTTCTAGCTATTAAATTTAATGCTTTATCATCGGCTTCTATTCCTTCTTTTTCACATATATATTTCATTCTAGAGGAAATATCTTTGACTGTAACTCTTTTAAAATCAAATCGTTGACATCTAGACAGTATTGTTGCAGGAATTTTATGTGGTTCAGTAGTCGCCAATATAAATATAACATATGATGGTGGCTCTTCTAATGTCTTTAAAAGTGCATTAAATGCTCCTTGTGATAGCATATGAACCTCATCAATTATATATACTTTGTATTTAGATTTAGAAGGAGAATATTTTACATTTTCTCTTAATTCTCTTATATCGTCTACGCTATTATTTGAAGCAGCATCTATTTCAACTACATCCATAGTTTTATCTTCTAAAATTTCTCTACAACTTTCACACTCATTACAAGGTTCATTATCGTGTAAATCAGTACAGTTTACAGCTCTAGAAAATATTTTTGCCGTAGATGTTTTACCAGTACCTCTTGTACCACAAAATAAATATGCATGCCCTACATTTTGACTTTCTATTTGATTTTTTAAAGTTCTAACTATATGTTCTTGACCTACTATATCATTAAAATTCTTAGGTCTATATACTCTATATAACGCCTTATGCACATTTATCTCCCCTTTATTTTAAATATAGTTTTTTATTCTAAATATAATTTAGACAATTTCTTTAATTATTATATCATTAAATTAATAAAAAAACTTTATTTAAACGATTCTATAATTTATAACGAATCAAAAAAATTTGCAAAATAAAAATCCCTGTCAAAAGGGATTCTGTTTTATATATTAAAATGCTGTACACCATCTATTGACTATACTTCACAGACGTTACCAAAGTAGTTAGCTCAACTTAGGCACTCCTACGTCACATGCAGTAACCACTTACTGCTGCTTCCTTCCGGACCTGACAGGGTTCATGGGCTTACATTGCATAGGACCTAAGCGTCAACACCACTTGCTTCGGGCAGCTCCACAAAGTAGTAGCCTCCAGATGGAATTCAATCCTGCTATAGCGGATAGCAGGTTACAGGGCACCGCTACTTCCCCATCTAGTACAGCAAAGTTGTAACCGATATTATGTTTCTTGGCGGAGAGAGTGGGATTCGAACCCACGATACGCTTTTGACACGCATACTAGCTTTCCAGGCCAGCGTCTTCGTCCTCTCGACCATCTCTCCAATTTATTTTTTTCTTAGGTCTTTAAAAAATCTTTGCAGAATGATCGAACACTCTTCTTCCATAATTCCAAACTCTACATTTACACGACTATCTTTAAAGTACTCCATCTTAAATGTATGTTGTTTTTCTATATTAGCATTTTTAATATGTTTAGTTCCGATAATTATATTTTTTATTCTGGAATTAACTATAGCTCCGCTACACATAATACAAGGCTCCATAGTCACATATAAATCACAATTCATCAATCTCCAGCCACCTAATGTATCAGCTGCTTCTCTTATAGCTAACATCTCTGCATGAGCTGTACTATCCTTCAATGTCTCAGTTAAATTATGACCTCTACCTATAATCTGATCATCCTTGACTACTACTGCTCCTATAGGTGTTTCACCCTTATCATATGCCTTTTTAGCTTCTTCTATAGCTTCATTCATAAAAAATAATTTATCCATCATACCTCCTAAACATATAACATATTAATATTAACATAAGTTTTTTTATAATTCAACTTATTTTTTACTTCAAATTTTTACTTTAGACGACTTTTTTTACTAAATTATTATAATTCACTTAAAAATATAAAAGGACCTATTAAATATAAGTCCCTCTTCTTTCTCTCAATTATTCAAATAAAATATTTTTTGCCCTTAATTCTTGCTTTATTTCTTCTAATACTCCTACATCAGAAACCTCAACTGTATGAATGTGATAATCTTGTGATAATGTAGATAATTGTTTAAATTCATTTCTCGATACTTTTTCCATGAATTTTTTTAGATCTCTATTTGTAGCCACATTTAAATCAGCCTTTAAAATTCCATAAGTAGGATGTTTTACTATAACATTTTTTGCTTTTCCGCCTAAATCAACTATAGTTTTTAATTCCTCAAAAATTTCCTCATTCGATTTGTGATTTTTACACATTATCTCAAACTCTCTTTTAAGAGAATTTAAAATCATATATCCAGTAGACGTTGCCAAAATTTCTATACCAGATGCTCTTAAAAGTGCTATATCTTTTACAATAACTTGTCTACTTACATCAAGTTTCGCTGATAATACACTCCCCTTTACAGGTTCATCAGCGCTTCTCAGAATCTCCAATAATTTTTCTCTTCTTTCATTTGAGTTCATTTCGCACCTTCTTCTAATTCTATTATTTTCTTTTTCACTATCTTTTATTTATTCTATATACTTTCATAACAAAAATCAATCGTTAACTTTTTTTGATTAATAAGTTATATATACAATTACAAATTAAAAAATTAACGATTAGTTTTTTATTGAATAGTAAATTATAAGATGCTATAATTGTTGTCACAGGTGTAAATACACCTGTAAATACATTTTTTAAAAAGGGGTAAATTATGACGAATCAATTATCTGAAAAGATATTAAAATTAAAAAAAGAAAAAAACGCTATAATATTAGCGCATCTATATCAAATTCCTGAAGTACAAGAAATAGCAGACTATGTAGGAGATTCTTATTATTTAAGCAAAGTAGCTCGTGATGCTAAAGAAGATTTAATTATATTCTGTGGTGTTAAATTCATGGCTGAAAGTGCAAAAATTTTATCTCCAAATAAAACAGTTATACTACCAGCTCCAGATGCAGGATGTCCTATGGCAGATATGGCTGAAGCTGAAGATTTAGAAGAAAAAATAAAAGAATATCCAGATGCATTTAAAGTTTGCTACATAAATTCATCTTATGAAGTTAAAGCTCTTTGTGATGCTTCTGTTACATCATCTAGTGCTTTAGAAATAATGAAAAATATACCTAACAAACAAATACTATTTTTACCTGATAGAAACTTAGGTGGATACATAGCTGAATTCTTCCCAGAAAAAGAATTCATACAATGGAAAGGCTTCTGCCCTACTCACGAAAGAGTATCTGCAGAAGATGTAACAAAATTAAAAGAAGAACATCCAAATGTAAAAGTTTTATCTCATCCTGAATGTTCTAAAGAAGTTAGAGATTTAAGTGATTATATAGGTAGTACTAGCGGTATAATCAAATTTGCAACTGAATGTGAAGACAAAGAATTCATAATATGTACAGAACAAGGAGTATTACATCAACTTAAGAAAAATAACCCAGATAAAGAGTTCTACTTCCCAGAAAATATGATCTGTCCTAACATGAAGAAAACTACTTTACAAGATGTTTACGACGCATTAACTGGTAAAAAAGAAGAAATCATTCTAGACGAAGAAACTAGCAAAAAAGCTTTAACAGCTCTAGAAAATATGCATAAATTGGGGAAATAATTATGAAAAATAAAAATGTTGATGTTTTAATAATTGGATCAGGAGTTTCTGGTTTATATAGTGCTCTTAATTTAGATAGTAATTTAGATGTTTTAGTCGTTTCAAAAGGAAAAATAGACTGCACTAATACAGCTTTAGCTCAAGGCGGTATTTCAGTTGCTAGAAACAAAGAAGATATCCCAGACTTTATAGAAGATACTCTTAAAGCTGGACAATATAAAAACGACTTAGATGCTGTAAAAGTTTTAACTTCTGAATCTATAGAAAATGTAGAACAATTAGTTTCTTTAGGCCTTAAACTCGACCTAGATGAAAATGGAAACTGGGATTACACAAAAGAAGGTGCTCACTGTATAAACAGAATAGTACATACTAACGACCATACAGGTGAAGATGTTGAAAAAACACTTGTAAAAAACGTACTTACTAGAAAAAATATAACTGTTTATGAAGATACTTTCTTTGTAGACATAATTGAAGACAATGATAAATGTATAGGAGCTATCCTATTAAAGAATAATGAACAAATAAATGTTTTTGCTAAATATGTGATTCTAGCTTGTGGTGGAATCGGAGGACTTTATAAAAATTCTACTAGTCAAAGAATTTTAAAAGGCGATGGTTTAGCTGCAGCTATAAGACATAACGTAGAACTTAAAGATATTAATTACATACAAATACATCCTACTGCTTTTTACGATGAAACAGAAGATGAAAGAAGATTTCTTATATCTGAATCAGTAAGAGGCGAAGGCGGTATACTTAGAAATGTAAATGGCGAAAGATTTGTAAATGAATTATTACCAAGAGATGTCGTTTCAGCTGCCGTATTTGAACAAATGAAAAAGACAAATACACCTTATGTTTTATTAGATATCAGCTTCCTAGACCCTGACTACATAAAAAATAGATTTTCTTTAATCTATGAAAATTGTCTTGCAAAAGGAACTGATATAACAAAAGAACCTGTAAAGGTATCTCCTGCCCAACATTACTTTATGGGCGGTATAAAAGTAGATACTAATAGTCAAACATCTTTAGATCGCCTTTTCGCAGTTGGTGAAACTAGCTGTACAGGAATACACGGTGCTAACAGATTAGCTAGTAACTCTCTACTAGAAGGATTAGTATTCTCTAAGAGAGCTGCAAATGTTATAAATAATTCAATTGATAATACAGAATTAATCACAAAACCTGTCAATACTGTGGATAAGACAATCGAACAAATTGCAGCAGAAAATAAAAAATTAGTTGTAGAAGCTATTAAGGAAAAAGGTGGTATAATAGATGATTAATTTTTTAATTGTAGATAAAATAATAAAAGACGCCCTTGTTGAAGACATTCCAAATGAGGATATAACTACTAATTCCATAATATCAGAAGATAGTATATCTTCAGTTGATCTTCTTTGTAAAGAAGAAGGTATAATAGCTGGATTAGAAGTATATGCAAGAGTTTTCCACATATTAGGTGGGGTAACTGTGGATTTGTTGAAAAAAGATGGGGATAAAGTATATCCAAAAGAAAAAATCGCTGAACTTAAAGGTAATACTAGAAATATACTTATGGGAGAAAGAGTTGCTTTAAATCTCCTTCAAAGAATGAGTGGAATAGCAACTTTGACTAATAAATTTGTAAAGCAAATAGAACATACTCACGCAAAATTATTAGATACTAGAAAAACAACTCCTAATTTAAAAATATTAGAAAAATACGCTGTAAAAGTCGGTGGTGGAAATAATCATAGATTTAACCTATCTGATGGTGTAATGCTTAAGGACAACCATATAGATGCAGCTGGTGGAATAACTAATGCAGTTAATCTAGCTAGAAAAAATTCTTCATTTGTTAGAAAAATAGAAGTCGAAACAGAAACTCTAGATATGGTACAAGAAGCATTAGATGTAAAAGCAGATATAATAATGTTAGATAATATGGACTTAGATACAGCTAAAAAGGCTGTTTCTATGATAGGAAACAAGGCTGAAATCGAGTTTTCTGGAAATGTTTCATTAGAAACAATAAAATCCATAGCCGAAATAGGTGTAGATTTTATATCAGTAGGTGCCCTAACTCACTCAGCTAAAATACTAGATTTAAGTATGAAAAACCTTAAACCTTTAAACTAGCAACTCCATAAAATATTAAAATAAAAAAGTCTACATTTTGATAATTAATTAAAAACTTCAAAATGTAGACTTTTTATATTATTCGTAAAGCTCAAATAAATTTAAAATATAAAAAA
>NZ_JALEXO010000328.1 GCF_022780145.1 Intestinibacter sp. | reverse complement strand
CCCACGCGTTACTCACCCGTCCGCCGCTCTCTTCCGAAGAAGATCGCTCAACTTGCATGTGTTAGGCACGCCGCCAGCGTTCATCCTGAGCCAGGATCAAACTCTCAAAATAAAGTTACACTTTATGTCGCAATGTCCATTGCTTAAAATAAAGTTTCCTGCTCAGATTAATCATTATCGAATATCTGGCTTGGTTTGTTGGTTTTAATTCGTGTGAATTAAAGATTTTATTTAACCTACTGTTTAATTTTCAAAGTTCATTTGCTCGTTTCAGCTTTATTAGTTTAACAAAGATTTAACACTCTGTCAACACTTTTTCAAAACTTTTTTAAGCTCTTGTCCTCTCTCTCAAGGACAAGTATTACTATACCATTAAAATTTAATCTCGTCAACAACTTTTTTTATTTTTTTTTAACAGCGTTTCAAAACATTTATCCTAGACTTTAATTTTTATCTATTATTATAGCAAACTATTTCTCCAACAAAAGCTACGATAAAATAAAGACAGTATCCATTGTAAATATATTTAACAACTTTGTGATAGAGATATGAAAATTTGAAGAAATAATTCTATTATGATTATTAATTTGCTACTTCAAAACTATATACTGTAAAAATTAAATATATTTTTTTGATTAAAATCTATAAACAAAATATATCTTAATAGTTTTGGAAGCAAATGATCTATATATTCTAAAAAAATAACTAAAATATAACTAAACTTGTATCACAAAGAAGTTAAATATAATCACAATGCTTAAATAGCAGCTTAATCATATTATATACTGTTATATATCTTTTAATATATTTTAGAATAAATATATTTTTATAATTTGCTATTTTTTACATTATATAGATTGACATTTTATATCTAAACGTGTCAAAATATAGTTAAATAAGTATATATTATAATTTATGGGGAGGAGTACTTAAAATGAAAAAATTCATTAACCTTTTATTAGTATTTATGTTATCAATTTGTGTAGTCGGATGTAGTTCAAATTCGACTAGTAAATCTAGTAGCTCTAGTGATGCTTCTAGTGCTACGGAAGCCGAACGTTCTTTAGAAGGAAAAGACCTTAAAGTTTACTGTGGAGCCGGTATGACAAAACCTTTTGAAGAAATTGCAAACGCTTTCAAAGAAAAAACTGGCTGTAATATAGAAGTTACTTATGCCAATGCAGCTCAAATCCAAACGCAAATTAAAACTTCTGAAGAAGGAGATCTATTTGTAGCTGGAGCTGAAGATGAGCTTAAACCAATATCAGACTATGTTTCAGAAAGTAAGAAACTTGTGAAACACATACCAGTGCTTGCAGTTGCTTCAGGAAATCCAAAAGAAATAAACAGTCTAAAGGACTTAACTAAAGACGGTGTAACTGTAGTTTTAGGTGATGCAGAATCTACTCCTATAGGTAAAATAGCTAAAAAAGCTTTAAGCAATTTAAAAATATACAAAAAAATAGACATACAAGCTACTACTTCTACTGCTCCTGAGCTTACTAATGCTATAGAAGCAGGCGAATGTGACGCAGTAATAGTTTGGAAAGAAAATGTTAAAAGCGATAAAGTTGAAATAGTAGATACTACAGATTTAGATAACTACATAAAAGTAATCCCTGCAGCTTCTTTAAATTGCAGTGAAAACGAAGAATCTCTAAAAGAATTTTTAAATTATTTAGATACAGATGAAGTAAAAGCAGTTTGGGAAAAATATGGATATGAGCTAGTTTCTGAAAAGTAGAAGTTACATATGAAAAGAAACTCAAATACAACTAAAAAAACAAATAAAAACAATACATTGGAACCATTTGAGATACTACTAGGTGTCAGCTTGCTTATAGTATTTTCATCGCCTGCAGGAAAATTTCTAAAATCTATCGGTATAAAAGTAGTCTACAGCCAGCATCTACCTAAACGTAGCCACTGGAGACATGGGCGTGGCAATGGCATCTGCTCTTATTTTATTTATAATTTCATCCTTATCTCTTTTTATCGCGAATTACTTTTCAAACAAAAGCTACGATAAAAACAGATTAAAAAATTAATCGAGGAAGTGATCCAATATGGACAACATTATAAATATAGAAAACTATAATTTAAAACTTGGGAATTTCTCTCTTAAAAATATAAATCTAGAAATAAAAGAAGGAGAAATTTTCGCCATCCTCGGTAAAACAGGCTCAGGTAAAACAGTCCTGCTTGAGTCTATAGCTGGATTTTATAATCACGGCGATGGCACAATATACATAAATGACACCCCTGTTAACGACATATACGTTTGCGATAGAAACATCAGCTTTGTCTATCAAGATTACGCACTTTTCCCACATATGACAGTTTTCGATAATATCGCTTATGGTCTTAAGATGAAAAAATTCAAAAAACACGATCAAATAAAAATCGTAAACGACATGGCAAAGCTTCTATCTATAGAAAATATATTAAAAAAATACCCTGGAACAATTAGCGGCGGCGAAAAACAGAGAACCGCCCTTGCTAGAGCCCTCGTCCTAAATCCCCAAATTCTTCTAATGGACGAGCCCTTTAGCGCACTAGATCCATCCACTAAAAACAACATGTACGAGAAAATTAAATCATTGCACAAAAAATTCAAATGTACTATAGTTTTTGTAACACATGATTTTAACGAGGCGAAAAAAATAGCAGACAGAATAGGGATTATATCAAATGGCACCCTAAAAACAATCAGAAATAGCCAAAACCTATTTGATAAATACGAAGACCCCGAAATCAACAATTTTCTGGGCATAGCAACTTAAAAAAAGGAGGATTCAAAATGACTAAAGAAGAATTATTCAACACATTAAAAAACGAACTAAAAAAAATTATCAAAGAAAACAACCTAGAAAGCGATAAAATAAAAATAACTTCAAAAGGACTTACTCCAACAGAAGCCATCGGAATAACAAAAAGAGACGATTTTCCAATAATCTCAGGCCGCGAAATCATGCTAATGGCAGAGTACCAAGGCTCTTTCGGTCAAGCCTTCACAGACTCTCCTGCTCTTTTCAATGGAAGTCTAGAAGAAATCCTAGCCCTTGATATCGTAAACGACGATTACTCAAGAGGACTTTTCATAGCATCACTAAATGCCGTTATGAAACACCTTAATTTAATCGAAAAAACTATCCACTGCAAGGACGACGAGCCTGAAATGTGCGCACTAGAATTCGCTAAATTCACAGAAGAAAACTACAAAGACAAAAAAATCGCCCTAATAGGATATCAACCAGCAATCCTAGAATCATTATCTAAAAATAATTACAACGTGCGCGTCCTAGATCTAAATCCTGCTCACGTAGGAAAAGAACGTTACGGCGTAAAAGTTGAAAACGGCGTAGCCGACTACGACGAAGTCGTATTAAACTGGGCAGACGTAGTTTACTGCACAGGCAGCACCCTTTGCAACGGCTCAATAGTAAACTTCCTAGACCTTGACAAAGAAGTAATCTTCTTCGGTACAACAATCGCCGGCACTGCAAAAATTCTAAACCTAAAAAGAGCCTGCTTCTGCTCTCATTAAAATAAAATCAATTAACGAACATCTAAATGGCAATCCATATAAAGCGATTGTCATTTAGATGCCTAAAATTCTATTCCTTTTATCATCGACTATATATCTTCACCTCAGACCATTATAAATATGTTTAATGACTTTGTGACAAAATATTGTAAAAACGAAAAGTGTTATAAAATATTTATAAACATTCCACGTATCTATTTTTTATCATATATTGAGTAATATAAAGATCCTTTGTCGCTAATTCCATAAATAGTTCCTTTATTCGATTAAATTCTTTATATTTCTTACTTATAAATAAAAATTTAAACCATGTTAAATAATTATTTAAATATTTAGTGGCGACTCCATTAAAATTTCTCATCCACTCTCTTAATTCTCTATTATATTCAAAAACTCGTTTCACGTTATAAATAGGATTACTTTGTCCAAACACTTTCACTAGTTTTAAATCTAGCTCTCTAGCTACTTGCCTATAATTCCATGAATACACACATAAAGTTACATCTTTATCTACCTTCCCTTCAAAAAATGACACCATATCTTTTGATTTGATTTTATTATTACTTTTTCCAAAATCATTATCTACTATTCTTGTAAGTATATGTCCTTTTTTATCAATTGCCGTATTAATACAAATTTGACTCTGCTTAATATTATTATAACTTGGTATCATACCTGGAGTTCTATTAAAATGAACACCTAAACAAGATACTCTACTTTTATCAAATGTTTTAAAATATTTTTCATCAAACTGCTTATAAATAGGTGATCCTTTGAAGGATTCATTGATATAGCAAGCATCTGTCTCAACTATACCCTCTAAAGTTTCATATTTTAAAGATACATTAATCACATCTAAAATTTTGTGACGCATAAAAAATGCAGTTGGCACGCTGACCCCAACTTCTTCTGCACACATTCTAATAGTTCCACCTTCTATCATAAATTGACAATATTTTAGCCATTTTTCCAAGCTCAATTTTGTATTTGAAAGAGGAGAAAGACTTCTTTCATCAAATGTTCTTCTACATTTTTTGCAAATATATCTTTGACGACCATATGTCTTTCCATTTTTATTTAGTTCTGAATGCCCACATTTAGGACATTTGAGACCATTTTTAAATCTACCTTGTAAAATCTTATTTTTTCCCTCAGTTTCATCATAAAATCCTAAATTATATAATTTTTTTAATTTTTGTTGAGCTAAGTCTATTAAAGAACTCAATTCATCTGCATTTAAATTACTTAGCCTTGATTTAACCTCTTTAGAACTAAACATATTTGAATGTTCTTGTCGAAACATATTGTACTCCTTTCTTATTTAGGTAATTTATAATACTAAATTGCAATAAATCTCTAAACTTAAATATATTTACTTAAATTGAAATTCTTGGTTATATTATGTCCTTATTATGCTTATTTAATACATATTTGTCACAAAATTCTTAAATATATTAATAATGGTTCTGGGATGAATATATAAGTATGAGTACAAACCATATCATTAATAAACGCATTTCTTCACAAAAAAAGATGCCCAGAAATTTAATTCTAAGCATCCTATTTTTAAAAAACTTGTAGCTTCGCTAAATTTGAAGCTCCGCTTGTATTGTCTTAGCTATATTCAAAATTAATTAGTCTTTATTTCAGTCCAAGCGTCATCATATAATTTTAAAACATCATCTGGAAGATTTAAGAAAATTTCAGCTTTATCCAAAGTTTCATCATCTGGATAAGAAATTGGTGAATTCTTCATTTCATCGTCCAATAAATCGTATACTCCTTGGTTTGGTGTAGAATATTGGATGTAATCTACATTTTGTTTTGCAACCTCAGGATCTAACATAAAATTAATAAATTGTTCTGCATAATCTTTATTTTCAGCAGAATTTGGTATGCACATTGCATCAACCCATTTGTTTGTGCCTTCTTTAGGTATTGCATAATCTAAATCAGGATTTTCATCTATCATAACTAAGGCATCCCCTGAATAAACTACTGAAATCGCTGCATCTTCGGCAACTATTCTATCTTTACCATCGTCATTTACATAAGCTGAAGTTATCGGTAATTGTTTTATCAGTTCTTCCTTCGCTTGGTTTATTTCATCTGGATTATCTGTATTCATAGAATATCCCAATCTCTTAAGAGATATTCCCATTGTGTCTCTAACAGAGTCCAACAATAAAATTTTGCCTGTGTATTTTTCGTTCCACAATATATCCCAGCTCTCAGTATCCTTTTTATCTACTTCTTTTGTATTATAGATTATTCCAAAAGTTCCCCATAAATAAGGTACGCTGTACTTATCCTCAGGATCATAAACTGGATGTTTAAAGCTGTCCATTATATATGAATAATTTGGTATATTTTTATAATCTATTTCTTGTATCATATCTTCTTCTATTAATTTATCCACCATATAATCTGATGGGAAAATTAAATCGTAATTTGAAGAACCGCTTTTTAATTTTTGGTACATGCCTTCATTTGTATCGTAAGTTTCGTACACTATTTCTATTCCTGTTTCTTCAGTGAATCTTTTAGTTAGCTCCGGATCTATATAATCCCCTACATTATATATGTTTAAGACTTCATTAGATTTTTTAGAGCCTTCACATCCAGCTAACATGCTTGCTGTCATAACAAATGTACATGCTAAGGCGATTAATTTTTTTAACTTCATTATAAACCTCCCTGTGTTTATTGAAAATTTATACGATATATCATTTCATTATTTTTTATTCATTAACAGTCTTTTTATTGGCGATTACATTGGAAGCTATTAACAATGCTAAAACTACTATAAACATCAATGTAGAAAGGGCATTTATTTCAGGGCTTAACCCCCTTCTTGTCATTGAATAAATTTCTATTGATAAGTTTGTCACACCGTTTCCTGTTGTGAAGAAACTTATTACGAAATCATCAATAGACATAGTAAACGCCATAAGAGCACCAGATATTATACCTGGTTTTATTTGAGGTAAAATTATTTTTTTAAGTGCATACCATGGTGTCGCACCTAAATCAAGTGCTGCCTCTTCTATGTTTGCAGGTAATTGTTTTAATTTTGGTAAAACAGATAATATCACATAAGGTATATCAAATACTAAGTGAGATAAAAGCATTGTAGTCATACCAAAATTTACATTTAAGAATACAAATAATGTCATCATAGATACCCCTGTTACGATATCTGGATTCAAAACTGGCAGATAATTTATGTTAAGTAAAATACTTCTTTTTTTGCCCATTCTCATCTTATGTATTCCAATTGCCGCTATAGTTCCAACCATTGTAGATATAATAGTCGCCAAAACTGCAACTAATAATGTATAGTAAAGTGCAGTCATCATTCTCTCATTTTCAAATAAAGTGTGGTACCAGTCCAATGTGAAACCACTCCAGACAGCCATGGATTTTGAATTATTAAATGAAAATATTGCTAAAGTGACTATTGGTAGGTATAAAAATACATACACCAAAAATAAATATCCGTTTGAAAAAATTTTCTTTATAATAGTAATCCACCGCCTTCCTTGTCTGAATCATTGCTGTATTTGTTCATTATTGCCATAGAGATAAGTATTATAATCATCATGAATATTGATACTGCTGATCCAAAATGCCAATCTCCAACTGCCATAAATTGTTGTTCGATTAAGTTTCCTATTAAGTAATATTGTCCTCCACCTAGTAACTTTGATATTACGAATGTCGATACGGCTGGCATGAACACCATCGTAATCCCTGATACGACACCAGGTAAGCTAAGTGGGAATATTACCTTTGTAAAAACTTGGGCATCATTTGCTCCAAGGTCCTTTGCTGCATTTATCAAATCTTGGTCCATTTTTGATAGAGCTGTGTGTATTGGCAATATCATAAATGGCAGGAAGTTGTAAACCATACCTAATAAAACGGCTGCATCTGTATATAATATGTTTACAGGTCCAAGACCTATCATTCCAAGTAAAGTATTTATAAATCCATTTTTCCCTAAAATTGCTGACCAAGCATAAGTTCTAAGCAAGAAATTCATCCACATCGGCAATATGCAAAGTAGAATCAATGTTCCTCTTCTGCTAGGTTTTGCTTTAGTGATTAAGTAGGCTGTTGGGTATCCTACTATTAAACATAAAACTGTAGATAAAACTGCCAAAATCATCGATCTTTTGACAACCTTAAAGTACATTGGCGCTAAAAATTTTTGGAAATGTTCTAAAGTAAAAACATATCTACCGTCTATTTGTGTTGTGAAACTGAAGAAAACGATTAATATTATAGGTATCACTATAAAAAGCGCACTCCAAATAATGTAAGGAGTTGCTAATCTTGATTCAGATTTTTGTCTTTTCATTGTTATCACTCACCTCGATAAATTATTCGTCGATTACCTTTCTCATTATATGTATATCTTCAGGGTATATGTCCATACCTAGCATACTTCCTTCTTCTGCCATTTTTGTGTTGTGAAGATACCAAGTTCTTCCGTTTTCTTCTACAGTTATTTCATAGTGAACACCTTTGAATACAACTGATGTCACTAGACCTTTTATCATTCCCTTTTCTGGAGCGACCATCTTGATGTCCTCTGGTCTTATTACTACTTCTATGTTTTCGTTTTTTTCAAATCCGAAGTCCACGCATTCAAATTCTCTACCGCAGAATTTGACCTTGTAGTCTTCAAGCATAATTCCGTCTATTATATTACTTTCTCCGATAAATTTCGCTACAAATGAGTTTTTAGGTTCGTTGTAGATGTCTTGTGGTGTCCCCATTTGTTGAATTTTACCTTTGTTCATGACTACGATTGTGTCTGACATTGTAAGAGCTTCCTCTTGGTCGTGTGTTACAAATACGAAAGTTATCCCTAATTTTTGTTGGATTTTTTTAAGCTCTCGTTGCATCTCTTGTCTTAATTTTAAGTCAAGTGCTCCTAGAGGTTCGTCTAGAAGAAGCACCTTTGGCTCGTTTACTAGCGCTCTTGCTATGGCGATTCTCTGTTGTTGTCCACCGCTTAGTGAATCGACTGATCTCTTTTCAAATCCTTCAAGTGCCACAAGCTTTAGCATTTCCTTGACCTTAGTGTCTATTGTTTTTTTATCCATCTTCTTTATTTTTAGCCCAAAAGCTATGTTTTCATACACGTTCATATGTGGAAATAATGCATATTTTTGAAAAACTGTATTTACCTGTCTTTCGTAAGGTGGCATGTCGTTTATATTTTTTCCTTCAAACATCACTTCACCTACATCTGCGTGCTCAAAACCAGCTATTATCTTTAAAGTAGTTGTTTTCCCACATCCTGAAGGACCTAGTAAAGTTAAAAATTCATTTTTCTTTATATCAAGGTTCAGATTATCCAATACAACAAGATCATCGTATTGCTTTGTTATATTTTTTAATTCAATAATGTTTTCTGACTTAACTGCTGAATTTGTCATAATTTATCGATACACCTCTTCTCTTACTTTTATGTCTTGCTAATCCCATCATCTAACTTTAAAAAGATGGCGGCGTGCTCACCCATATCACCCTAGCTTGAGTCTTGCCAGGATTTGATATATAGTGGTTCATTCTAGGCTTGAAATAAAAACTCTCACCCTTTTTCACCTTATTAATTCTGTCACCCAAGTGCAGTAAAATATTTCCAGCAAGAACATACCCGAATTCCTCGCCCTCATGTGGCTTTTCCTCCTTATATTGTCCTCCTGGATGTAAAGTTATAATAATCGGCTCCATCATATTCTTTTGTGAATTTGGAATCAACCACTTCAAATGGTATTTTAATTCCTCATCGTCCGTTTCAAACATATCTTCCTTCTTAAAAGTTATTCTCTCTGGGTCTATTTCATTAAAAAATTCCCTTAAATTCGTCCCCAAAATCTCCAAAATATCGATCAAAGTCGCTATCGATGGAGATGTAAGGTTGTTTTCAAGCTGCGATATAAATCCCTTCGAAAGCTCACACCTGTTGGCCAATTCTTCTTGGGTTAACTGCTTTTCCATACGCATACTCTTTATCTTGCTCCCAATATCCATATTTAGGCCTCCCATACTTATAGTTTTAAATTAAAATAAATCTTATTAAAAGTAAACTTTTTTCTTATATTGTTAAACTCTTTTTCATTTATTTCTAAACTTAAAGTTTAAAATTACTAAACTAACATTGATATTATATAGCAATTCTAAGTAAAATTCAATGTTTTTATAGAAAAAACATATTTTTAATATAAAAGATAAAAAATACTTAAACTTCAACGTTTTAAAGGTTAAATTTTCCTATTTGTGTTTATAATATTAATCTTATAATTTAGTATATGTAATTTTTTTAATTAATAAATATTTTTTGCGATAAAATAATTTTTTTCAAAGCAATCTATAGCCTTATTTTTCCCAAATTTCTATTTTTTATATAATCATATATTTTCCATAAAATAACTGATATAATAATATTTGTATTTAAAAAGCAACAATTCATATCAAGGGGGTATTAATTTATGAAAGTTTTACTAATAAATGGAAGTCCAAAGAAGGAAGGATGTACTTTTACAGCTTTAAGCGAAGTCGCTAAAGCACTAAATGAAGAAGGTATAGAAACTGAAATATTCCACGTTGGAAACAAACCAATCGCAGGATGTATGGGATGTGGAGCTTGCAAAAAAACAGGAAAATGCAAATTTGACGACACTGTAAACGAATGTATTCCTAAAGCAAAAGAAGCAGACGGAATCATAGTCGGCTCTCCAGTTCACTACGCATCTGCATCAGGTATGATAACTTCATTTATGGATAGATTATTTTTCTCATCAGGTGCAGATTTACAATACAAACCAGCTGCAGTAGTTGCAAGCGCTAGAAGAGCTGGTACTACAGCAACTTTAGACCAATTATCTAAACATTTTTCATACTCAAATATGCCTTTAATCAACTCATGCTACTGGAACATGGTTCACGGAAACACTCCAGAAGAAGTACTACAAGACCTTGAAGGCCTTCAAATAATGAGAACTCTAGGTAGAAACATGGCTTGGATATTAAAATCTATAGAAGCAGGTAAAAAAGCCGGGGTTGAAATGCCAGTTAAAGAAGACAAAATAAAAACTAATTACATAAGATAATTAAACGCTAAAAAGCTCCCATAGTAATAAATTTTAATTACCATGGGAGCTATTTATATGTAAAACATCATACACCTTCAAAAATCTAATAAGCCTCGATAATAGCCTGTTTTATATTGTTAAAATACTTGTTATTAAAATCCCAAGCTATATGAAGTCCATCATTCTCACAATTTATTAAATATCCATTTGAAGCCACAAATCCGCTTGTCGTATCTATGAACTTTACATTTGACTTCGTAGCACAATAGCTCTTTATATTAGAGTTAAATGAATCTATTTTCTTATTGTAATTAACTACCTGCTGATCTGAATAACCACTATATCCCTTACCAACAGGGAATACCCTTTGCACGAAAACCATCTTTCCAGAGTACTTTTTGGACAACATATCGATTAATTTTTTCGTATCATTCAGATTTGATTGTCTAGTTACTCCGTTTATTCCTATCAGTAAGCTGACACCCTTTACATTGCTCGCACTTGGCATTTGGTCGAAATTATCTATCCAATAAGAAGGAAAAATACCGCTTTTTGCCCTTACATACGAATTTTTAGTGTTATTTTGAATAGTTGTGCTAATTCTCTTTGTAAAAGAATCTCCTACAAATAAGAAATTATTTAAATTAAGCACAGTCTGTGATCCACCAGATTCTGAGCCTCCTGTCTGTGACCCATTTAACACCACGTAATTTTTTGATACGAAGGCATACTCATTTTTGTATAGAATTTTGTACCACTGACCAGCTTCATCGACTATCTGTACCTTGTCGCCTTTTTCTAAAACAGCAACTACACGTGATGTCTTATCTGCTTGCGCTCTTATATTTAGAAAACTACAATTTGCGACATATCCAGTTTTTTTAGAGGTTGTATCATTTGAGGAGCTGTCATTTCCATTGCTATTATTTCCAGAATTGTTACCAGCATTAGAACTTCCTCCACCAGATTCAGACACAATATACTTAGCAGATACATAAGCGTAACTACCATTGTAAACAATTTTATAACAACCATCTACATAATCTGCAATCTGTACTTTATCACCATTGACAAGACATCCAATCAAAGCGTACCCTTTCCCCGGTCCACTTCTTACATTTAAAAAACTACAATTTGCAACTACACCTTCAGTAACAGTATTGCTGTAAATACTAGATACATACTTACTAGACACATATGCATAAGATTCGTTAAATACTATTTTAAGCCAAGATCCCTCTTTTCCTACTACCTTAACAGTATCGCCTTTTTTAAGTGTCCATATAACAGGATATGTATTTCCAGGACCACTTCTCACATTTAACGCATTCGTTTCAACTCTTCCGATATCTTCTGAGTTAGCATAGCTCACTACCTTAAACCCTACCGTAATAACCAAAGCCA
>NZ_JALEXO010000299.1 GCF_022780145.1 Intestinibacter sp. | reverse complement strand
AAATACAAAAAATCCTATTCAGAGGGCTCAAAAAGCACCGAAGCATCATCTACCGACACCGTCATCGAGAAAAACGGCAGATTTTACATAGTTGGATACGATGAAATTTACCAAAAGGATTTGACTGATACTACTAATAAGCTGAACGATTCTAATTATCAAAATTAAATTAAATGCCAGATAGTAAGATTAGATATTTGTAACTACTATCTGGCTTTTTTATTTTCTTAAGACATATTCATCCTTTAGCTATTATGATTATATTTAACAACTTTGTGATACAGGCTTGGTTGTTTTTTTGTCGTTTTTTTAGTTATATGGAGATCTTTTGATTGTGATTTGCGTTTATTTAGATTTGATAAATAAAATTTGTTCTTTTTTATTTTGGAAAAAGGTTATTTTATGTGTTTATTTTCAAATAAGTATATCCAAGTATGGTGGATAAGGCCCTTCGGGCTTGGATATTTGTTAATTAGTATAGTTTTATTTGTTTAAATTTACATTCCTTTATCACAAAGTTGTTAAATATAATTACAATGGGTTGAGTTACAATGGGTTAAGTTACAATGGGTTGAGATGGTTTGTATTTATTGTATATAGTAGATAGACGCTTCGCGGAATTTTAGAAAAATATAATATCCCCAGCCATTGTACGACTGGGGATATTTTTTGATTATCATAAAAAAGTATTTATTTCAATAAATTAAAATTATCTTTTATAACCATTTTTTTATACAGCTTATTATTGATTTTACTTTATTTACAATTCGTTTTATTATACCTTTTTTAGAAGGTTTACTAGGTTTCACTTGTTTTTGAGGTGCTTTAAATACAGCATTTAATTGTACATTTTCTTTAGCTACGTTACCCTTGCATACTGGTTCTTCTTCAACAGTACATCCAGCTTTTACTAGAGATTCTTTTACAGCTGTATATTGATCTGTTAAGTCGTATGCTTCACCAGCTTTTAATCCTGTTACTACAGTATCTTCAGGTACTTTTATATCAGTTTCACCTTTTATTTGATATTTTATAGTTACAGAATAAGTATCTTCTTTATCATCTGGTTCTTCAGGATCTACTATTTCTCCATCTTCGTTTAACTTCCATAATTGAGTTCCATAGAATGGATTAGCTGTTCCTATGAAAAGACCTTCTTTAGTACTTTCAAATACTCTTATTCCGTGATTATATTTATCATTGAAACCATTTCTTGTAATTGCGTCAAAGTTTACTCCATCGCTTGATACTAATAGGTCAAATCCTTTTTCTGCTTGTTTACAATAGTTGTTTATACCTAGATAATAAACAAAATTCACTACATCTTCATTTTTTATTACCTTTTCGATTTTTTGTCTTACACAAGAAGGTAGATATTTTGATATTTTATCATATCTTGCTACTAAATTATTAAAATCGTCTACTATTGTTTTGTCATCTCTTCTTAAGCTATATGTAGATGTATTTGACTGACCATCTATTTTGTCCATTACTTTATCTGAATCATCTACTATTTTATCTAAGTCTGATTCTTTTATATCTTTGATCTTATCAACTTGTTTTTCTGATAAATCACCAAGTAATTCTTCTTCTTTTGTTTTTTCAGCGTCGTTTGCTTCTGTATCTTGTACTTCTGCATCATTTTCATTAGTTAATTGAGCTTCAGTATTTACATCTTCACTTGCATTTTCTGCTTGAGCTTCGCCATCTTCTTTAGCTTCGCTGTTTGTATCTTCACTTACATCTTCTTTTGGAGCTTCACTATCTTTTTGAACATTTTGTTCTTCTACAGCAACTTCTGTTTCAGTTTTTTGAACACTTATTAATGCTCCTATCATTTCTTGTACATATTTCATTTTTTGTTCAAATTCTTCTGGTGTCATTTTTAATAAGTCGCCATTTGTAAGCTGTGTAAATCCATTAGTTAATGTTGAAGTATCATATGTACCTACATATAATTTTCCATTATGTTCTCCATATCTCCATACATATTGGTTAAATGGACTTCCAAGTCCTGGTCCTAGGTTTCCTTTTACTACTGGAAACTCTTCGTTAGGTCTACCACCAATTAGTTCTATGTTTTCGTTTGTATCCATTCTGTATAGATTTATACTATTATATAAATCATTATATAGAGGTTTGAAATTACCCTTGTCAGGTATTTCTGCTAAATCTAGCATAGGATCGTTGTAGTTACC
>NZ_JALEXO010000226.1 GCF_022780145.1 Intestinibacter sp. | reverse complement strand
CTTTGCACTTCTTATGCACATAGGTTCGCCTTCTGTTTCTCTATATGAATCTGTATATATTTTTGCTCTTTCACAGCTTATTTGTGGTTTAGTATTAACGTAATCTTGTCTAAATTTTTCTATTCTACTTGTTACACTCATTATAACAGCCCCCTTTATGTTATATGTTACTTTGTATGTTATTTTATATGTTTATTTTATTATACTATACTTTACCCGCAAAATATATACCTTAAACCAAATTTTTAAAAAAATTTTTTTATAAGAAAATTTTTATTTCAAATACATAATTTTGATTTTCTTGAATGTATTTGACAGCTTAAAAAATCTTATATAAGATTTTATTAATAACTAATAATCTAAATTATTTTTTGATGGAGGGCTATTTATGAATAAAATTAAAATTGCATTAATTCAAATGCATGTTGAGGAAGATAAACATAAAAATTTAGAAAATGCAAGTGAATTTGTAAAAAAAACAGCTGAGGATGGCTGTGATATAGCAGTACTTCCAGAGATGTTTACAACACCTTACAAAACTGATAATTTTCCAATATATGCAGAACTAGAAGGAGATACATCTTTTAAACTTCTTTCAAATATGGCTAGAGAAAATAACATCTATTTAGTAGGGGGTTCTATACCTGAAAAAGACGACGAAAACTTAGTCTACAATACATCTTATGTATTTGATAGAAAAGGACAAAAAATAGGAAAACACAGAAAAGTGTATTTATTTGATATAGACGTAGAAAACGGCCAATCATTTAAAGAATCTGATACCTTAACAGCTGGTGATAAAGTTACTGTATTTGATACTGAGTTTGGTAAAATAGGTCTTTGTATATGCTTTGATTTTAGATTTCCTGAAATTGCAAGACTTATGGCTCAAAATGGCGCAAAGGCGATTATCGTCCCTGCTGCATTTAATATGACCACAGGACCTGCTCATTGGGATTTGATGTTTAGATCTAGAGCTGTAGATAATCAAGTCTATGCTATTGGATGTGCTCCTAGCAGAGATGTAGACGGATGCTATGTTTCTTATGGAAATTCTATAGTTGTATCTCCTTGGGGAGATATTTTATATAAAATGGATGAAAAGGAAGGATATAAAATCATAGAAATAGACCTAGATTATGTAGATAAAATAAGAAAAGAGCTTCCTCTAATGTCAGCTAGAAGATTAGACTTATACGAATTAATCGAGAAATAGAAAATACCCCTGCCATTTTTATCGGCAGGGGTATTTTTCTATGCTTTTTTTCTTTTAAAATCCACTTTTTTTACATTGTTTTTATTGTTTTTTAATTTCAATGTATCTTTTTTAAGATCCATCAAAATCTCTAAGTCCTCAGGATATAAAATTATTCCTGAATCGTACAATTTATCTATTAAAGTCGCGTTACTTACTATATTATTTTCTATTAACGCATCATATGCCATCTTAAGCAGAGATGAATCGTGTAATTTAAATTTGTCATCTAGAGGCTCTACCTTATCCCAACCTCTTTGATGCCAATCATTTAATAAATAATTGTATTTCTTATAGCTTATAACACCTAAACTGTATGCTCTGTAAACGAGTAAGCTCACAGGTACCGCCCATTTAGCCTTTAATCTCACATAAGATTCTAGCTCATTTGTATCCTCTAAGCTGTTTAAAAATGCTTGTTTTGGAAGTAAAAACTCAGCTGCAAATTCCTCGCAGTCAAATTTCTTTAGAGATAAATTCAACATATCGCTTACAATATACCCTAGCTCACAAGCTAAATCGTGATTTCTAAGAGGAGCTGTATTTTTATCTTCACCTAGGCAAATTACGTATTTTTTGTCTAAATCTACTGATTGCTTTTGAGTGAAGGCACATGCTCCCTTTCTATTTACATTCATATAGCTCATTATTACTCCCTTTGCGGTCATAATATCGCCTAAATCTAGAGGTGTAGGTTTTTCTTCATCCCATAAACCCCAATGCTCTCTAATTTTTTTCGAAATAATCTCCATACTGTCGTTTTTATTTAGATTGTCTGGAAAATCTAACTCTGGAAATCCTATATACTCTTCAAAGAACAAAAATAATTTTCTAATCATAATTAATTTTTCTCTGTAAGATATTTCTTCCATCCTAGGTATAGTAGAATTTGGATTGAAGTGAACGTCCTCTACCACTACCTTTATATTTTCATTACCGTAGAAATATTCTCTTGGAAAATAAAGTATGTTAGATAATTTCAATGCATTTTCTAAAGTTGGTTTATATTTATTATCCTCAAAGGCTAAGATATCTTTTTTGTTTATATTTGTTTCTTTAGCTAAAATGTCTACACTTTTGCCTCTATATACTCTGGCAATTTTCAACCTTTTTCCATTAAATAATTCTTTCTTCATTTACCATGCTCTCTTTCATTATCAAATAAAATCTTTATTTTAAAGATTTATAATGTTTATTTTACAACAGTTTAAATTATACTCAATATTTTATATAATATCAAACAATATTTCTAAATTATTTCCTTTTCTAATTTCATAATTGCATAATCCATAAGAGACTCTAAATTTGAATTATTTTTTCCTCCACCTTGTGCTGTAAATTTACTGCCACCACCTTTTCCATCGA
>NZ_JALEXO010000268.1 GCF_022780145.1 Intestinibacter sp. | reverse complement strand
GATCTTAAATCATCTTCCCAAGCAGTAGATATTAGTCTTGTTCTAATTCTTTTTGTTGTTTTTCTTGTTCTAGATGATGCTCTAATTCTTTTTGTTCTATTTCTTCTGGTGTTAATAATCTATAAGTTATTTTTTCTTCTGCTACTTCTTGAGTTGCTATACAAACTGGTTTGTTTTCACCTTGTTTGTTTTCTACGTATATTTCAGAACCGTCAACTATTTCTCTTGCTCTTTTAGCTACAGTCCCAACTAAATAATATCTGTTACTTATTTTTTCTAATACGTCGTTTATTGATGGTTTTATCATTTTATAATTCCTCCTCAAATTTTTTTATAATTGCATTTTCATATCTTCTAGCTTTATTTTTTTCTGCTACAATTATATTTTCTATAGTTATAGCAGCATCTGTCGTCTTGTTATTTTCGTTGAATACAAAGTAATCGTAATCTTTTATTTGTTTTATTTCTTCAAAAGAAGTGCTAAGTCTTTCTTTTACTTGTTCTTCAGTTTCTGTACCTCTAGATGTAAGTCTCTTCTTAAGCTCTTCAAGTGAAGGAGGTAATACAAATATAAGAACAGCTTCTGGATACATTTCCTTTACCTGTCTAGCTCCTTGCATTTCGATTTCTAGTATAACATCGCTACCTTCTTCTAAGTACTTCATTACAGGTCCTTTAGGAGTCCCATAGAAATTGCTGTAAATTTGTGCATACTCTAAAAATCCACCTTGACCTATCATTTGTTTAAATTTCTCTCTAGTTAGAAAGAAATAACTTTCTCCGTCTACTTCACCCTCTCTAGGAGCTCTAGTAGTAGCAGATACTGAAAGCTTAAAATCAGGATTTCTCTTTATTAATTCTTTACAAACAGTTCCTTTACCTGCACCTGATGGACCAGAAACAACTAATAATAATCCTTTTTTCTTAATCATTATTATATCTCCCTTTCTCTATTGCTATGTATAAATACTATTCTATGTTTTGAATTTGTTCTCTAATTTTTTCTAATTCGCTTTTTACTTCAACTACTAAGTTAGTGATATTTATATCTGAAGATTTTGATCCCATAGTATTTATTTCTCTATTCATCTCTTGGATAAGAAAATCCATCTTTCTTCCTACTGAATCGTCCTTTACTACTGTATTTCTAAGCTGAACTATATGAGAGTTAAATCTAACTATTTCCTCAGTTATAGAGCTTTTATCTGCGTATATAGCTACTTCCTGTGCCATTCTATTTTCGTCTATTTCATTTGGATTTTCTAGTAATTCTTTTATTCTAGTATTTAATTTATCTCTGTAATCTTCAACTACTGTATCAGATAGCTTTTCAATTTGATTTATATAATCTGATAGTATATCACATCTTTTTAGAGTATCCTCTTCCAATTTTTTACCTTCAGCTACTCTCATTTCGACAAGCTTATCGAGAGCTATTTCTAAAGCCTCTTTAAACATTGCCCACATTTCATCTTCATCTTCTTCTTTTTCCTCTGTCTTCACTATATCAGGAAACTTAGCAACGTTCATAACAGATATATCATCTGTTAATTCGTATTTATCTCTGATAGTTTTCAATATATTTATATATTGACTCGCTAAATTATCGTCGAACTTTAAGTTTACATCGTCTGAGCCTATTAAGTCAAGCTTTACATATAAATCAACTCTTCCTCTTTTTATGAAATCCTTTATAAGATTTCTAGCTTTATCTTCTAAGCAGTTGATTTTTCTTGGAAGACGCATATTTATATCGCAATATCTATGATTAATAGTCTTACATTCTACTAAAAATTGATAGTTGTCGTTTTTTACCTCGCCTCTTCCAAATCCAGTCATACTAATTGCCATATTATACCTCCAAGTTTCCTTCACATATTTTTACAGCTGGACCTGTCATATATGCAAATCCATCCTCTAAATCTATTCTCACGCTTCCACCTTCAGAAGTTACATTTACACTTTTGCCTACTTTTCCAAGATAGTTGCTTATCACTACTGATGCAGTCATACCTGTTCCACATCCAAAAGTATATCCACAGCCTCTTTCAAATGTATTTACTAATATGTTATTGTCGTCAACTATTTGTACAAAGTTTACGTTAGTCTTTTGAGGAAATACAGGGTGTCTTTCAATCGCAGCTCCGTATTTTTGGACTTCCTCTATATCTAACTTATCTACAAATATAACCGTATGTGGAACTCCCATAAGCATTGATGTAACTGTATACTCTCTATCAAGTACGTCTATCTTTTGTTCTATAAATTTTTCTACTTGAGTATCTACAGGCACGTCATTTGCTAAAAAGCTTCCACTTCCCATATTTACTCTTACAGTTTCAATTTCTCCGTCTTTTAAGTTTAATTTAACTTTTTTAATTCCATCTAATGTGTACACATCGAATTCATCTTTTTTAACTATATTATTATCGTAAACAAATTTTACGAAGCATCTAAGACCATTTCCACACATAGCAGCGCGAGAACCATCTGAATTATAATAAACCATCTCAACGTCTGCAACATCTGAATTTTTTACGACTAATAGACCATCTGCCCCTACAGAAAATTTTCTGTGACATGCTCTTTTAGCATAATCGCCGTAATTATCTGGATCTATACCGTCTTCTCTTCCATCTATTGCTACAAAGTCATTTCCTATTCCATGTAATTTCCAAAATTTCATCTTTTCGCCCCTTTGATTTTTTCTAACACTTAATTATACCTTATTTTTATTTAAAAATAAATATTTAGGAAATTTTATCGATTAATTCTATTACCAATTCCTTTTCCATAATTGCCTGTCCCTTTAGAGGGAATTTATCAGCCACTTTAAGTGCTTCATTTGCGTATGCAAGTGATTTTTGAGTATTTTTATTTATATAGTATTCGTAGTAAGATTTTACTCTAAGACCATTTAAATCTCTATCCTTTTGAAGTATCTCTCCAGCATTTAGATAATTTTTTTCGGCGTTTACTTTGTCCTCTTTTATAGAGTAATTAAAGCAAATTTCGTAATATATCCCCGGCAGCATAACCTCTGATATCTTATCTATATTTTTTTCCAACAAATCTATATAATAATCAGCTTTTGAGTAATTTTTAGAATCTAGAGCCTTGAAATAGCTATAAAATAAAAAATATGTCTGTGTAAAATTAATATCTCCATCTAAATCAAATTCAATCTCGATATCCTTTGGTCTAACACCGTGAGATAATTGTGATGAAAGCCTATTTAACTTCAACAAGTCATTTGCAAATGGCTTTTTCAATATAATACTCCAAACTATCATTCCATCGCTTGGATTATTTCCACTCATAATCGGAAGCGCATTTAAAATTCCTGTAAAAAACGATATAAGTGAAAAAACTATAAAAAATAATTGTATATATCCATCTGTATAAAAAGATATTAAAATACCTATAAGCGCACTTATCAAATTAAATAAAATTCCACCCATATAGTAAATCGTATGTCTATATTGTTTGATTTCTTCTTCAGGAGGTATCATAGCACAGAGTCCACCATAATCCTTTGGCTTTAATATCATAAATTTAAACTTTTCATTTTCCATAGTAAAGCATAGAGGACCTATTCTAAATGAAATTAATTTATAGCCAGCCATTTTTCCAAATACATAGTGACCAAACTCATGTATATTAATTATAAAAAACAGCGATATAACTATAGATAATCCAAATATAATCATCTCTATTGGTTTTATATCAAGCGCTATAAATATTCCTACAATGACTAATCCCAATAAAATACCCACTGCTATCGATATTTTTTCACCCTTTTTCATAAAATTCACTCCTAAACATACATCCTCGTAAAAATAAATTATTTATAATAGTAAACATATTTATTTCTTTTGTTTTTTATTATTTGATTTTTTATCATTTTTCTTAGCTTCTGCTTCTTTTTCTTCTTTTTTAAGCTTATTCATCTTAAGTATAGATATAAGCAAGCATATTATTGAAAGCATATAGCATGCTAAAGCTATTGTAGTATTATCTATTTTTATAATTTTGTCTAATACATAGCCTGTCATTAAAAATAATACACCTGCAATTGATAAATTCGTATAATTCTTTTGTTTCTTATCCATTTCTTCCTCCTAAATAAATCTTATTTTTGCTTTATTTCTAGGCACAGTTCTAAAGTACTCTATCTCTGGATAACCCATTATCATGCACACCTGAGCTTTTTGACCTTCTTCTAGCCCTAAAACATCTCTTATCTCTTTATTTGAATTGACTGCTCTCACAAAATATCCACTAAAGCAAACCCCTACACCCATTGCATTTGCCATAAGCTCCATATTTGAAGCAGCTAAACCAGCATCTACTGCTGAATTAGATACTAAAAGAACAATAGTCTTTGAGTTGAAAAATAAATATGTATCATCATCCGGATTTTCTAAATACTTCTTGTATCCAGTTGTCCAGTTATTCGCATAACGGCTTAAATTTTCATCTATAATTTCTCTACTTAATATATCTTCACCTAAATTATTTAAAGTCTCAAGACCTAATTTAGTGATTTCTTTGAGCTTATCTTCTACTACTATATAAGATACTCCCTGCGAATTTCCACCAGTCGGAGTAAAACGGCCTGCTTCTATTATTTTTTCGATTTCTTGTCTTTTTATTTTTTCATCCTTAAATCTTCTTGTAGATCTTCTAAATTTAATGAAATTTAAAATTTTTTCGTCTTCAATATAAAATTCTTCTTTATTATATTCCTTAACTTCATTCATATCTAAATCAACACACTCTACAGCATTTTGAGGGCAAATAGCTATGCAGTGTCCACAATTTCTACATTTATTCTCATCTACAATAATTTTATTATCTTCATTTGATAAAGCTTTAAAAAAACAATCGTATATACAGCTTTCACAGACTATACATTTACTGCCATCTATTTTAACCATAAAACTAACTCCCCTTTCTCATAAATTTAGATATATTTATTGTATCTTATTTAAATAAATAAGTAAAACAACTCTAGCAAATATCAAAGCATATGTATATAATTATTATGTAAATAATAAGATAAAATCAAATACTAATTTAGATAAATGAATTTAAATACAAATATATATTATCTATTAAAGAAAGGAGCAAATTATGGCATTAGACGGTTTAGTTGTACACTCTCTAGCGAGCGAATTAAAATCAAAGCTAGTCGGTGGTAAAATAGATAGAGTTCACCAACCAGAAAACGATGAAATACTTCTTTATGTTAGAAACAATAGAGAAAATTTCAAAGTTGTCTTAAGCTCTAGCTCATCAAATCCTAGAGTCTATATAGCAAATAAATACAACAAGGAAAATCCTCTAAAGGCACCTATGTTTTGTATGTTGCTTAGAAAACACCTTCAAGGAGGTATAATCACAGATATCACTCAAGTTGGATTTGAAAGAATTATAAAAATAAGTGTGGAATCTCTAGATGAGCTTAGAGATAAAAGCACAAAAAATATATACGTGGAGATAATGGGAAGACATAGCAATATAATTTTAACTCATGATGAGGATTCTAGCATAATAGATTCTATAAAGAGAGTTCCACCTAGCATAAGTAGAGCGCGTCAAATCTTGCCTGCTATGACTTACTCTCTTCCTCCAGCACAGGATAAAATAAATCCTATAAAGGGAACTTCTCTTAAATCATTTATAAACACCTTAAGAGATTTCGACGGACCTATTTTCAAAGCTATATACAACAAGTTTTTAGGAATAAGTCCTACTGTAGCGAAGGAAATCTGCTTTAGAGCAAATATAGATGCAAAATCTAAAGGCGAGGATCTATCTAGAGATGATTTATCGCTTTTATATAGAGTTTTCTCAGATATATTTACTAAGGTAAAAAACGAGGAGTTTAAGCCTTGCATAGTAATCGATGAAAAAGTAGATAAGGTCGTGGATTTCAGTTCAATAGACTTGACCTTGTTTGAAGGATATAAATTTATATACGATGAAAGTATTTCTAAAATTGTAGAAGACTACTACATAACTAAGGACTTTAAGGATAGAGTTCATCAAAGAACATACGACCTTAGAAAGAGCATTTCTATAAAATTAGACAGACTTTACAATAAACAAAAGAAACAAAAGAAAGAACTTTCACAGGCTGAAAATGCAGATATATACAAGGTAAAGGGCGAGCTTTTAACTGCATATATCTATATGATACAAAAGGGAATGAAGAGCATCGAGGTAGACAATTTCTACGACGAAAACTGTGCTAAGATGACTATAGAATTAAACGAAAACCTTACTCCTTCAGAAAACAGCCAAAAGTACTTTAAAAAGTACAACAAATTAAAAACTGCAAAAAAAGAACTTACTGAGCAAATGGCTATAAGCAAGGATGAAATAGAATATCTAGAAAACGTACTTTTGAGCATAGAAAACTGCGAAAACCTAGAAGACCTAGAGGATATCAAGGAAGAGCTAATAAAATTAGGTTATGCAAGAGCACCACGTAGATTTAAACCTAAAAAGGAAATGGATTTAACTACAAAGCCTAATAAATTCATTTCATCTGATGGATTTACTATTTTAGTCGGCAAAAACAACAAGCAAAACGACTACCTTACTTTGAGAATCGCCGATCCCGAAGATATATGGATGCATACTAAAAACATCCCAGGCTCTCACGTAATCATAAAATGCGCCGGACGTGAAGTCCCAGACAACACTCTACTTGAAGGAGCAATGCTGGCTGCATACTTCAGCAAGGGACGTATGTCTTCACAAGTACCAGTTGACTACACTATCAAAAAACACGTAAAAAAACCAAGCGGCTCAAAACCTGGTATGGTGATTTACGAGACTAACAACACAATTTATGTAACACCACAGGAAGAAGTTGTCTCTAAATTAAAAGAAAATTAGATAAAAGTTAAAAAGGAAATGCGATTTATATCTTACTATAAATTCACATTTCCTTTTTTCTATCAAATACTATTTTTTTCTTTTTTATCTTTAAAACACAAGCTTCCAAGATATATAAATAAAACTCCAATACCAGCTGTGACTAATATAGAAGATATCGGGGGCATTGAATAAGTCACTGAAGTATCTATAGGGATATCGTAATATTTAGTCAAATACATTACGCATACAGAAAATCCGTTATTTAAAAAGTGCATAAACACACTTACCCAAATAGATTTCGTCGCTACTACACAGTAAGTAAACAATATTCCAAGAATCGCAGTAGGAACTATTCTTATAAAGTTCAAATGCATTACACCAAATAAAACCCCTACTATTACAATTGCCCATATTTTAGATTTTTTACTTTCACCCTTAAACGAATCTAGTAAAAATCCCCTAAATAACATCTCCTCACAAAAAGCTGGAATCAACGCCACAACGATTAAGCTCGCAAGCAGAGAATCCATCATAACACTGCTATTTACCGCCTCTAATATCTTAGATTGCTCAGGAAACAATGCTAGTAAAACTTGAGTAGTTATATTTATTATAAAATAACCTCCAAACCAAACTATAAATCCACCTAAGAAATGCTTTATTTTCGGCAATTTTAAGCTAAATGTATTTTTTATATCCGCCTTTATATAAATTGCGTATAACAAAGGTATCAAAAGGATCATAACCTCAGTTGCTACAAGACCTGCTGTCTCCCAAAATAACTGCAGAAAGCTTCCTATAAATAAAAGACATATCAAGGATATTGTATAAATCAGTGCTCCGTCTGTTATACTTGGTTTTATATTTTCCTTGAAATCTTTGCGCTTTCCTAAAAAAGAAAACACCCTGTCATTAAATAATTTTTCTTCACAATTAAATTTCTTTGCAAAAATAACAATTGATAATGTAACAAATACAAATATACCGATTATTATTAAGAAAATTACTGCCAATCTCAATATTGCATAATATAAAGTATTAATAATCATCACTTCCTCTCTTTTTAATAATTATATACTATTTTTTATCGAAA
>NZ_JALEXO010000215.1 GCF_022780145.1 Intestinibacter sp. | reverse complement strand
GAGGATGCAATTAAATGCAAATCCATATTAGAAAAAGAATTTAAACAAGTATTCGTCGTAGCATGTGAAGAAAAGGGGGTTGAGATTAATGGATAGCTTAACTAAATTAAATTTAGATGACTATAAGCCATTAAGAGATGTTGTATTTGAAAACTTGAGAAGTGCTATTTTAGAAGGAAAACTAAAATCAGGACAAAGATTAATGGAGGTTCAACTAGCAGAACAACTTGGTGTTAGTAGAACTCCAGTAAGAGAAGCGATAAGAAAATTAGAACTTGAAGGATTAGTTGTGATGTTACCTAGAAAAGGCGCTTATGTAGCTAATATATCAGTAAAGGATTTAATGGATGTATTGGAAATAAGAGCTAGCTTAGAAGGACTAGGTGCGTCTTTAGCAGCTGAGAGAAGAGATGATGAAGATATAGAAAAATTAGAAGAAATAGAAGCAGAATTTGAAGAAGCAGTAAGAACACAAAATATCGAAATGCTATTGAAAAAAGATGTTGAATTCCATGAATGTATATTTAAATCAGCTAATAATAAAAAATTAGCAAAGATGATAAATTCTATATGGGAACAAGTTCAAAGATTTAGAATAACTTATGTTTCAGATTTGAATGCATCATTAAGCTTAATAGATGAGCATCAAGCTATTTTAGGCGCTATAAGAGAAGCCAATGTATTAGAAGCTAAGAATTTTGCTATTGAACATATAGAAAAGGCTGAACAATTTATGCTAGAACACTGTACTAAATAATATCAGTTAATAAATATAATTAAAAAAATGATCTTCTAGAAGAAATATTTATAAAGAAGTAATTGTTTTAAGTAGAATAAGTACTTCTTTATAAATATTTAGCTAGAGGGTCATTTTTATTTTTTGATAAATTTACTTTTTTGAGTATAAAATAAGTTAACCTGGAAATAATCTCAATATACCAAAAAAATGGGGGATGAGACCATGAAAAGGAAATTTATAAAAAAAGAATTTAAAATAAATACGAAAATGAAAATAAGAATAGTATTATCTGTATTAATGTTAATTGTTACTGTAGGATTAATGGCAACTTGTATATATGCACAAGTATCGAAAATAGATATAGCTTCTGAAAATTACAAGGATAAATTAATAAGATTTCATGTATTAGCTAATAGTGATTCAGAAGAAGATCAGCAGCTTAAATTAAAAGTGAGAGATGCAGTCATAGATTATCTACAACCTAAATTAAGAGATTCTAAAAGTATAAATGAAAGCGAAAGGATAATACTAGAAGAAGAAGGTAATTTAATTAATATATGTAGAGATGTGATAGAAAAAAACGGATACAATTACGACGTCCATATAGATTTAGGATACAGTAAATTTCCGACTAAGCAATATTCAAGCGTTGTTTTGCCAGCTGGAGAATACAAGGCACTTAGGATATTAATAGGAAAAGGACAAGGTAAGAATTGGTGGTGTGTTATGTTTCCTCCACTTTGTTTTGTAGACAAACAGAATAATGTAATAGACAAAGAAACTGATGCAAAGCTAAGAGAGGTTTTAACAGAAGAAGAATACAAACTAATAGTAGAAAAGGACAACGATAAAGTCGATGACTTAACGATAAAATTTAAAATAGTAGAGATAATACAAAAAATAAAGGAGAATTATTTATGGGAAGGTGTTATAAATTAATAATGGCATTTTTTATATCTATTTTTATGATAATTAGCGCTACATTTGTTTATAAAGTCGAAGCTTTTAACTTAATGAATATCGGTTATTTATTTAAAAAAATTGAGTCAGTAGAATATAAAAAAATAAAAGTAGATGACAATTTTACAAATAAACAAAGTTTAGATTATGAAAAAGAAATTTCTAAAAATAGTGAAGTTTTAAAAATGCAAAATTTTAAAGATCAATTTGCTAAAAATAATGAGACTGTTATTAAAAATAAATATGAAGATGAAGAAACTAATGAAGATAAAAAAGAAGTGATAAGTTTAAGTGATGATCAATTATATTTATTATCAAAATTGGTGGCAGCTGAGGCTAGAGGTGAAAGCTATCAAGGACAAGTTGCTGTAGCAGCTGTAGTTCTAAATAGAGTCCAAGATTCACGTTTTCCGGATTCCATAGAGGATGTAATATATCAAAAGAATGCTTTTTCTGTAGTAAAAAATGGTTCAATAAATGTTCAACCGACAGAAGAATCATATAAAGCTGCGAAAGATGCTTTATATGGAAATGATCCTACGAATGATGCTATTTATTTTTGGAATCCTGATATATCTACTTGTAACTGGATTAACACATTAAATCCACATTTAAGAATAGGAAACCATGTTTTTGCTAGATAATGTTAGTTATTATAAGTAATGCTCTTTTCATAGCGAGTATTTTATGTAAAATTGTTGCTATGAAAGGGGCATATTTTAATTGATAATAGAGATTATAACTGATATAATTCTTTTTGATACAATTTTAGAATGATATGTTTATTGATAAATATTTAAACAATATAAATTAATTTAATAATCTTCGAATAATGGATTTGGGAGGCTATAATGGAGGTTAATATAAATATAGTAACAACTCAGTTTAATGAATTAGGTGAAAAAAACATTATAAAATCAAATGCAACAGGTACTTTATATCAAAAAAAAGACCATAAGTATATAATTTATAAAGAAGTTCAAAATGGAGAAGAGACGACAACTTCTTTAAAAATAGAAAAGGATATGGTAACTATAAAAAGATATGGAGCTTTAAATTCTACTTTAGTATTTAAAGTCGGAAAAACAGATACATCTAGATATATGACTCCACAAGGAGCGTTTGTTATAGAAAATCATACAAAAGAACTTTCAATTTCTGATAATGAAAGCAAGATTTCTATAGACATAGATTACGATATAAAAATAATGGATATGTTTACAGGGAGAAATTTAATTAATATAAAAATTAAAGAAAAATAATTAGTCTAATAAATAAAAAATTAGATATAATATTAGAGATAGGTTTTATTTCTATAAATATCGAAAATTATATTAAATAAAGGTAGTTAAAACACTACCTTTTGTTTAGTTTATTTGTTATTATATTTATTATAGTCTAAATATAGTTAATTTTATTTAATATGTAAAAACATACAAGGACTTAATATTTTTTTATAGAAAATATATAAACAATTGTGAAATTAAATTTTGCTTGAAAGGATATAAAAATAATTTTTATAATATTTAACTTTATGTAATTCATTTAATAGATTAAAAATTATTTGTAAAAGGGATAAAATATGATATTTGAAAAAGTACTTGATACAATAAATAGACATAATCTTATTGAAAAGGGAGATAAAATTGTCTTGGGTATTTCTGGCGGTCCTGATTCAGTTTGTCTTCTACATATATTAAATCGATTAAAGAAAATGTTTGATATAGAGATTTATGCTGCTCATCTAAATCACCAAATTAGAGGTATAGAAGCTCAAAAGGATGCTCTATACGTTACACAGCTTTGCGAAGAAATGGGGATAAAGTATTTTGTGAGATCAATCGATGTTCCAAAATACTGTGAAGAAAATAAATTATCTATTGAAGATGGTGCTAGAAAATTAAGATACGATATGTTTTATGAAATAATGAGTAAAACTCATGCTAACAAAATAGCTATTGCTCACAATATGAACGATCAAGCGGAAACAGTACTTATGCACATTATGAGAGGGACTGGTCTTCAAGGCTTGAGGGGAATTGAATATATAAGAGATCAAATTATAATAAGACCTCTATTAGATATAGAAAGAAGTGAGATAGAAGGCTATTGTGAACAATATAATTTAAATCCAAGAATAGATCAAACTAATCTAGATCCAATCTACACAAGAAATAAAATTAGATTAAAACTTCTTCCATATATGCGAGATAATTTTAATTCAAATGTAATCAAGTCTATCGTTAGAATGAGTAATAGTGTAAAAGAAGATAGCGATTATATAGAAGAAAATGCCTTGATGAAATTTGAAGAAATATGCATAGTTTCAGATGAAAGTGTGGATATTGCTGTGGATTTGTTTATAAATTTACATAATGCAATAAAATATAGAGTTCTTAGATATGCGATAAAATATGTTTTGGGAGATACTAATTTTATCGACCAAAAGCATATTTTAGATATTATCGAGTTAGAGCCAGAGAAGAAAATAGGCAAAAAATTAAATCTTCCTAGAGGTTTATTTGTATATAGAAAGAAAAATAGTATAATAATTACTGTAAAGGAAATAATTACTGAAGATATTGAATTTTGCTATAAAGTGCCTAAAAATGGTTTTGTAAAAATAAAAGAATTAGGCATGCTTGTAGAAGCTGAGACTATGGGTATAGAAAAATACAATATATCTAAGCAAGAAAACAAAACAAATAGATGGTTTGATTTGGACAAAATAAAAGGGGATTTGATTGTAAGAAGTAGAAAACCTGGGGATAAAATAACAATTTCTGTGGGTAACAAAAAATTAAAGAGCTTGTTTATTGACATGAAAATCCCGAAAGAAGAAAGAAGCAGGATACCTATATTGGTAGATAGTGAGGATGTAATTTGTGTAGGTAACTACAGGGTAAGTGAGAAATTTAAAGTGGATGAAGGCACAACACAAGTATTAAAAATATGCTTTAAAAAGCTTTAAAATAAAATCAACATATGAAAGGAGGGCTTCTGTTGAACAAATTCTTAAAAGGAGCAGGTTTTTATTTGTTACTTTTAATTATAATTGTGACAATAGTAGAATTTGCAGGTACACCGACAGAAACAGTAAAAGAGCTAAAATTTTCTCAAGTATATGAGTATTTAACAGAAGAAAATATATCAGAAATACACTTTGTAGATTCAACTTCAGTGGAAGGTGTTTTGAAAGATTCAAAGAAAAAATTTAAATCTTACATGCCAAAAGAAGTTATGAGTGATGAATTTGCAAATGAAGTATTACAACAAGCTAAGCAAAATAAATTAGTAGTTAGTGGAGAAGCTAAACCATCTAATCCTTGGTATATAGAAATGTTACCGACATTATTATTAATATTCTTCATGGTAATAATGTGGTTCCTATTTATGAATCAGTCTCAAGGTGGAGGCGGAAAGGTTATGAACTTCGGCAAATCAAAGGCTAGAGTTCATAAAGATGATGAAAAAACAAGGGTTACATTTAAAGATGTAGCAGGTCTTCAAGAAGAAAAAGAAGATTTAAGTGAAGTTGTAGATTTCCTTAAAAATCCTAAGAGATATATAGAATTAGGGGCTAGAATTCCTAAGGGGATACTTATGGTAGGACCTCCAGGAACAGGGAAGACTTATTTATCAAGAGCAGTTGCCGGTGAAGCTGGCGTGCCATTTTTCACAATAAGTGGTTCTGATTTCGTTGAAATGTTTGTTGGGGTAGGTGCATCAAGAGTTAGAGATTTATTTGAACAAGCCAAGAAAAATGCTCCAGCTATAATATTTATAGACGAAATAGACGCAGTTGGTAGAAAAAGAGGTGCAGGCCTTGGTGGTGGACACGACGAAAGAGAACAAACATTAAACCAACTTCTAGTTGAAATGGATGGTTTCGGTGTCAACCAAGGTATAATCATAATGGCTGCTACAAATAGACCTGACATATTAGACCCAGCATTGCTTAGACCAGGTAGATTTGACAGAGAAATAGTAGTAGGCGCTCCAGACGTCAGAGGTAGAGAGGCTATATTTAAAGTTCACTCTAAAAATAAACCTCTTGCAAAAGATGTAAAAATGGATGTATTAGCTAAGAGAACTCCAGGATTTACTCCTGCAGATATAGAAAACATAATGAATGAAGCTGCAATTCTTACAGCTAGAAAAAAAGAAAAACAAATTCATATGGAAACTATAGAAGAAGCTATAACAAAGGTTATGGTAGGGGTAGCTAAGAAATCAAGAGTTATCAGTGAAAAAGACAGAAAACTTACTGCTTACCACGAAGCAGGTCATGCTATTTGTATGCATGTATTAGAACATGTAAGTCCAGTTCACCAAGTTACAATAATTCCAAGAGGTAGAGCTGGAGGATTTACAGAACCTCTTCCACAAGAAGATCAAATGTATGGTACTAAAAATGAAATGAAGGAAACTATCATAATGGCATTAGGTGGTAGAGTAGCTGAAGAGTTAATTATGGATGATATATCTACAGGTGCATCTAATGACTTAGAGAGAGTCACTTCAATAGCTAGATCTATGGTTACTAAATATGGTATGAGTGAAAAATTAGGACCTATGGTATACGGTGATAGCGATGAAGAAGTTTTCTTAGGAAACTCAATTTCAACTAAAAAGAATTATTCTGAAGAAATAGCTTACGAAATAGACAAGGAAGTAAGAGATATAGTTGAAACTGCATATGCAAAATGTAGAAAAATATTAACTGATTATGCTGATGAGCTTGATTATGTAGCTAAAGGATTATTAGTATATGAAACTTTAGATGCAGAACAATTTGTAAAAGCATTTAACAAAGAGCTTCCTCTAGAAGATGTTAATTTATTAGATAAAAAAGACGAAGCTGAACCAGTTAAAGAAGAAGCTACTAAAGTAGATATAACTAAAAAAATAGAAAATCCATACATAGATAAATCTGATTCAGATAATGAAACAGAAAATACTATATTAGATTTATCTAAAAAAGATGATGATTTACAATCAGATAAAGTAGATTTAGATAAAAAAGACGAATAATAAAAATCTATAAATTGTTAAGGCTGTTACATGTATTTTGTAACAGCTTTAAATTTTGTATCCAATTTTCTTATTTTAATATAAAATATATATAACAAGAAGGGGTGGATTTATGAGAGAAAAAGTAATAAAAGCTATTTTAGATAGTGGAGACGATTTTATATCAGGAGAACAACTGTCTAAAGAATTAGGAATATCTAGAACAGCAGTATGGAAACACATAAAAGCATTAAAAGAAGAAGGATACAACATAGAATCTGTAAATAGAAAAGGATATAGATTAGCTGAAAAACCAGATGATATATTATCGGAGCAAAATATAACACATAATTTACCTACTGAATTTATAGGGAAAAAGGTAATTCATTTTGAAACTATAGGTTCAACTAATGATTATGCAAAGGAAATTGGAAATAAGGTAGATCAAGGTACGTTAATAATCAGCGAAGAACAAACTAAAGGAAAAGGACGATTAGGCAGAATCTGGAAGTCGGTTCCTGGAGAAGGAATTTGGATGAGTTTGATCATAAAGCCACAAATAGAGCCTTTTAAGACCCCTTTTCTTACGTTAGTAGCTGGAGCAAGTATAGTTGTGGCACTTAGAGAGTTAGGAGTAGATGCTTCTATAAAATGGCCTAATGATATCATAGTAAATAATAAGAAAATATGTGGCATATTGACAGAATTATCTGCTGAAATGGAAAGAGTCAATTATGTTGTTGTTGGACCTGGAATAAATGTAAAAACGCTTGAGTTTCCAGATGAGATTAAGGATAAGGCTACTTCTCTATATAAAGAAGGTTATAAAATATCGAGAGTAGATATAGTCAGACAATTTTGCATAGAATTTGAAAAACTATACAAGGCATACATTTTAGATGGAAATAGGAATGCTACTATAGACATATGTAGAAAATACTCACCTATAATAAACAAAGAAATATATATTATAAA
>NZ_JALEXO010000137.1 GCF_022780145.1 Intestinibacter sp. | reverse complement strand
GGTAAGAATTTTACTAGAAAAAGTATTGTATTTATAGATGGAGAAAAGAAAAACACTCTTTATGTAAATAGAAATACCTTGAGAGTTTATTGTGATGATGAAGATAAAGATAATATAAAGGACATTGTAGTCAAACAAATTGGTCTTCATGATATACCGCTTAGTGAGACAAATACGATTCAGTTGAGCGATAAATAATTTGAAATTTAAGCTGAAAGGAATATTTTATGAATAAAAATACTTCATATAGTGAAAAGGACTTAGTTCCTATAATGGAGGAGGTTATACAAAGTGGAGGAAGCTGTAAGCTTAAGGTCACAGGATATAGTATGACCCCTACTTTGAGACATTTAAAGGACAGTGTCGTATTAGTAAGTCCTGAAAAGAGACAACCTAAAAAGAACGAGATAGTTTTTATAAAGAGGGATACTGGAAAGCACGTACTTCACAGAATTAGAAAAATAATAGACGATCAATCATTTATAATGAACGGCGATGCTCAGCAATGGACTGAGGTGGTTAGATTTAATCAGGTTATAGGAGTTGTTGATTCTTTTTATAGAGGGGACAAGGAGGTTTCTTGTGACAATATAAAGTACAAGACGTATGTAAAGCTTTGGGTGCTTTGCAAACCGATTAGACCTCTGATTTTCAGGTTTAGGAATTTAGTTAGAAAAGTAATAAAATAAAAATTAAAGGGATTATCGTAGTTTAGTTTTACTATGATAATCCCTTTTGCTTGTGTTATTTAAGATTTTTTAAAGTGATTAAATTGATTTCTGGTGGGTTGTTTATTCTCATAAATTTGGGATTCCCAAGACCGGTGCTTACATATAGTTGGGTATTTTTTACTTTGTAGAGTCCTTTATCGTATTTTGGAAATAATTTTCTAGCTGGATCTAAAATACCTACATCGAAAAGTCGAATTATTCCACCGTGTACATGGCCAGATAGTATTAAATCGAAGTTTTTATCCTCTAATATATCTGCAGCATCGGGGTCGTGGCTCAATAATATATTGAATTTATTTTTATCAACGGTTTTTATAAAATCCAATGTTAAAGGGTCATCGGGGTCTATTTTTTTAGCGTATTTATTTAGAGAGTAATAATATATTCCGTATATATTTATAGTTTGTACGTCCTTGTAGATTGTAGTATATGAGTTATCAACAAATTTAACTCCTAAATCGCTTAATTTGTTTATGTATCTATTGTAGGAGTTATCCACAGTTCTATCTCTTAAATTCCATTCATATCCGTTGAAAATTGCATCTATACCTTCTTCGTGATTTCCAACAGAATAGATAATATCGTATTTTTTAGAGAGCTCCTTTAGGAGCTTAAATCCTACGAGACTTTCTTCATCATAATTTCTATTATATGTATCATCCGAGTCCTTAAATTCAGTAGCAGAGAATATATCACCAGTTATAAAAATTACATCTGGAGACAACTCATCAATTGTATTTATCAAACTTGAATTGTCTTTATCGAATTCAATAGAGTGAAGATCACTTATTTGAAGAATCTTAAAACCATCGAAATTTGATGGTAAGTTAGAAAAAGCTATTTCCTCACTAGCAACTTCAAAAGAGCTGTTGATAATTTTATTTTTATTAATTATATTTAAACTATATATAATAGTTATACACAAAATCACTATTAATGCAGGGAAGATATATTTTTTATTTGATTTTAGCTTATCCACAGTAGCCTCCTTTATATAAATTTATTAAAAAAAGTGAGTATAAACCCACTTTTTATAATCTATTATATATTATTTTTTTGATTTTACATAATAAAATTTCTATATAAAGTTAGCTAATATAGGAATTAAAACAACTGTTAAAAATCCAGCTACACCTATAGACAAGCTACTCATAGCTCCTTCAACCTCTCCAAGCTCTAATGCCTTACTTGTACCGACTGCATGTGCTGCTGTACCTAATGCTATACCCTTAGATATTGGATGTTTAACTCGTCCTATTTTAAGAACAGTTTCGCCCATCATATTTCCTAAAATACCTGTAAGTATTATACATACAACTGTTATAGATTCTATTCCACCTAAAATATTACTAAGTGATATTCCCATAGGAGTAGTAATTGATTTAGGTAAAATTGAATAAATAATTTGTGAATCGGCATTTGCTATTTTGCAAATTATTACAACACAAGCAAATGATATGAAAACACCTGTCAATATACCTACTAAAATTTCTTTAGTGTATTTTTTAAATAGATGGAATTGTCTATATAGCGGTACTGCTAAAACTATAGTTGTAGGACCTAATAGAAAATTAATTGTATCTGCACCTATTTTAAAGCTTTCATAAGGTATTTTTGTAACTTTTAAAAATAATATAATAAGTATCATAGCTATTAAAAGCCCATTGCATATAGGAGTTTTTGCCTTTTTTTGTATGAATAATCCTATATTATAAAAAACTATGATTGTCAATAATCCGAATAATTGTGTATTTAATATCTGTTCCATTTTTTTCGCCTTCTTCTAAATAAATTTAAGCAACTTCTTCTGCTTCTTTTTTCTCTTTTTTTTCTTTTAATTTAATCATTAAATCTACACTACGACCGCTAACTATCATAACAGCAACGTTGATTATTAATATACATGATAAAAGTAAAACAGCATTTTCTTTTATTAGACCTAGAGATTCTATTAATGATACTCCAGCAGGTATGAAGAATAAACTCATATTACCTAAAAAGAAATCTGCTACATCCTTAATTTTACTTTCATCCAAAATTTTAGATTCAAGCAATACAAATAGAATTATCATTCCTATAATAGAGCCAGGAATATTTATTACATTTTTTATTAATTGACTTATGAATTCTCCTGCTGCCCAAATTCCAAGGAGAATTCCAATTTGATTGAAAAACTTCATTTGAAAAACCTCCAATTTTTTATTTTACCAAGAATAAAAAGTATCGAGATTATGTAAAAAATTTATATATTTGTAAATATTTAGAAAAATTAAGGGTTACTATCTCGATATAAATTTATTATATATCATTGGGATTAAAAAATCTATAGTCAGAATGTTATATCGAAATTAAATACAATAGATAACAAAATAGAAAAAATTATATATAAATTGGTAATATTAAACATGTAATATAATAAATAAGTTGTAGGAAAAGGTTAACAAAAAATTGGAATTGTTGTAAAAATAGTTTGATTTTTTATAAAAAAAGATATGATTTTGAAAAAAGTTTAAAAAATCATATCTTTATGTAGATTATTTTCTATTATATATTTAAAAATGTATAAAATATTAATCTTTATCAAGGACGTTATAAAAAATAGTATTAGCTATAGTTAAAAGGACTGCTGCCAATATAGAATTAAAAAATCCAGATATAGATGCCCCTGGAACTATGTTAAAAGCTAACTTTAATACAAGCCCATTTATTACAAATGAAAACAAGCCTAGTGATAAAAGTGTTATAGGCAAAGAGAAAAATTCAATTACAGGCTTAACAATTACGTTTAGACATCCGAATATTATTGTAAGTACTATCAAAGAGGCAAGAGAGCCTATATAAACGCTAGACATTAATTTTGATACGATAAAAAGTGATAAAGCGTTGATTACAATAAATAAAGAAATTCTTTTCATTAGAAAACCTCCTTTAAAAATTTAATATTATAAATATTATACTACTAAATAGTAAAATTTATTAATTTTAATTTGAATGTGTTATACTATTTTTAGAGAAAAAATTAAAATTATATTAGTTTGTTTTTATAGGGAGGGGTTAGAAATGCATAGAACTGACGAAAGAGATACAATGTTTGCTAGAGCACATTATACACCAGGAAGTGAAGCTTATGAAGATTATTACAAGAGATTTCCTGAAAAAAAGAATATAGATGATAGTATGAGACATAGACCAGATTTATGCCAAGAAGGAACTATGACTTATAATGAAATTAATTCACCAATGGCAGCTAGTGCTTTTCAATTTATGAGAGATATACTACCTTTATGTGAAGGGGAAGTAGCTCCTGAAAAGGTTGAGGTAGATCCTACAACTATGGCGAAAAGAATAAAGGGATTTGCTAAACACTATGGCGCTGTAACAGTTGGAATTACAGAATTAAAGGATTACCATATATATACACACAGGGGAAGAATTGAAAGTGATTATGGAAAAGAAGTACATTTAGATCATAAATACGCAATCGTATTTGGATGCGAATTAGATAATGAAATGGTAAATAGATCTCCTATGATATGTGAAGTAATTGAAACTAGTAAGTCTTATGTAGATGCAGCTATTATAGGAATGATTTTATCTTACTATATAAGAAGCTTAGGCTATGAGGCTAGAAACCATATGGATAAAAACTACTTAGTAATGCCTACTTTAATTGCTAAGGATGCAGGAATAGGTGACATAGGAAGAAATTCAATACTTACTAATAAGGACTACGGTTCAAGATTAAAATTAGGAGTAGTTACAACTAATATGCCTCTTGATATAGATGAATACAAGGATTTTGGACTAGAAGATTTCTGTAATGTATGTAAAAAATGCGCACACAACTGTCCATCACATTCATTGACAGTAGGACCTAAATTCGATGAATTAGGTCAATATCGATGGGAAGTTGACAGAGAAACTTGCTATACAAAATGGAGATATCTAGGAACTGACTGTGGAATGTGTATATCTGCATGTCCATTTAGCCAAAATCTAGAAACTATAAAAAATGCAGAGACATTTAAGGGAAATGAGGAGTTAATAAATAAGGCTTTAGATGAATTTAAAAAGAAATTTGGAAAGAGAGTATTCGTTCCAGGAAATCCATCATGGCTTAGATAGAAGTATTAGTTAGGGAGAGAGAGTATGAGAGATACTATAATAAAATGGATATCTGATTTTATAGATGATTATTGTAAGAAAAATAATCTAGAGAGAATTTGGGAGGAACCGATTGTAGGATTTGCCGATGCAAATTCAGATTATATAAAGAACTTAAAAAATGTAGTATTAGAATCACATTATTCACCAAAGGATTTTTTAGAAGATGCTACAATAATAGTTTCTTACTTTTTACCATTTAAAAGAGAAATAGGTAAAAGCAATAAATGTGAAGGATTGCCATCTGAAGCATGGGCTAAAGCATATATTGATACTAATAAAATGGCACAGGATATAAATGAATACATTGTAGATGAAATCGAAAAATTAGGCTATAAAGGTGTAAATCCTGTAAATGCAGGTGTATTTGACCAAAATATATTAAAAAGTAACTGGTCACAAAGACATATGGCTTATGCTGCTGGTATAGGAACTTTTGGTATAAATAATCTTCTTATATCTGAAAAGGGAAGCTGCGGTAGATATTTTTCTGTGATAACTAATTTAGATGTTAAAAGTGATGAACCTATAAAAGAAGAGAGATGTATGTATAAAAAGGATAAATCATGTGGAGTATGCGTGAAAAGATGTAAAAATAATGCACTTACATATGAAGGCTTTGATAGATTTAAATGTTCAAGCCAATTACAAGAAAATAAAAAAATATTGGGGGCATCTGTATGTGGAAAATGTGCAGCTGAATTGCCTTGTTCGTACAAAAATCCTGTAAAATAATAAATGAAATAAAGGGTATGGAAGGTTTTATTCCACGCCCTTTGTTTTTTTAATTGATAACTATAGTAGTTGTATCTAATACATTATCATAAATCCATTGAGCATTTTCTACAGCCAATCTAATACAGCCATGACTTAAAGCCTCACCTAAGGTATCATTGATAATCTCTGTGCCTTCAGGATTAAATAAAATTGAGTGATAGTAATAGCTGCCCTTGATTCTAGTGGCATACTTAACTAAATATGTGTCAGACCCGAAGAACGGCTTTCTACCGCTTACATAAAATGTACCAGTTATTGTAGGTGTTTCTGGTTTTCCAACTGTACAAGACCATTGATATATCAAAATCCACTGACTGTTGTCGCCTTTTTCAAAAATATAAGTTATTTTATTTGCTAAATCTGTAGTAATTAGATTTGTTGTAGGACTTTTTATATTATTGTCGTTTACAAATCTAGTCATATCTGTGTAGAAATATTCAAAATCATATGCTCCTGGAGGATTTCCGTCATCGGATAAAAAATAATTGAATATATAGCCCTCTTGGTCGTTGTAGATGACGTGGTCCCAGTCTCCTTGGCTTTTTAAAACTTGAACTCTAGATTTTGCTGGAACGAGTGTTATAGCATTTGATTCAGAAGATGGATATGATCTTAAAAATACGTCGGTCCAGGTGTACTTAGTTTTAGATAGGTATTGGTTGTAGACATAACCCCTTTGATTGTTGTACATTACCTTATACCAATCCTCTGCTGCATCTATAACTTGTATTTTGGATCCAGCAGGTATAACGGTAATTACATTAGATGATGTAGATTTACTTTCTCTTAGGTTTAGATTTGTCAAGGCATATTTATAGTTTTCATTTTCTTGTCTTTTATATTTTCTCATATTGGTCTCCTTAAATATACTAATTGATTTAAATAATTTAGATGAAATTTATTAGTATATTTTATGAAGATATAAATTTATTTGTGTAAAAAATTTTACATTAAAAAAAGGAGCCGAAGCTCCTTTTATATTTATATTATGAATTATAGACATCAACATCTAAAGTGTTTTCAGATTTTGAAACTATTACAGCAGTTGCAGCGTCTCCGATTACATTAAGTGCAGTAGTGTACATATCCATAGGTCTGTTTATTGCTATGATAAGAGCATATGCTACAAGTGTTGCTGGGTTATTATATCCCATTCCTGAAATAACAGTGAATAATACTATCATAGAAGAACCAGGAGCAGAAGGTGTTCCCACTGAAGCAATAAGTGCTAAAATTGCAATTAAAATCAAGTTTGGAATTGTTACTTCGTATCCTGAGCTAGCTGCTATGAATACAGTTCCAACTACTTGCATTATAGCAGTACCATTCATATTTATTGTCATGCCTAGTGGTAGTACAAATGATGCGACATCTTCACTAACGCCGAGCTCTTCTTTAGTAGTTTTTAAATTTAAAGATAAGGCTGCTGCTGAAGAAGCTGCTGATACTCCTAAAAGAGCTACCTTTGCCATTTTCTTCATAAATTTAATAGGATTTAACTTAGTGTTGAAATAAATAAATCCTGGATAAGAAACTAATAAACATATTGTAGCTGCGATTGTAACTGTTATAAGATACGCAAAAGCAGGTTTAAGATGCTCGATACCGTATACAGCAAATGTTCTTGTTATTAAAACGAAAACAGCTACTGGACCAAATTTAAATATTACAAAATTTAAAAATACAAGTATTATGTTATTTATATCTGTAAGAATTTTCTTAAATACTAATAATTTATCGCCTAGCTCGTTTATACAAAGTCCCACAGTAACTCCTAAGAATACTATAGATAAAACACGTCCATTTGTGATAAGTACAGTACCTATGTTGTTTGGAACAGCATCAAGTATAACCATTAAAGGATTAGGACTAGTAGCAACCTCAGTTGTGCTTGAAGCGCCAGATATAGAAACATTGAAAAATCCTAATTTATATGTAATAAAACCGCATATAATAGCGACTATTAATGCAAAAGTTGATGTAGTTAGAAATCCTAATAACGTTTTACCAGAGATTCTACCAAGTTTTTTTGTGTCGCTGATTTCGCACATTGCAAGTGCTATTGATGAAAAAATCATAGGAACTATTATTAATTGTAGACAATTTATGAATAGTTGACCTACTATATAAAATAAACCTATTGCATTCTTTCCTTCATCTGTACTTATATCTTGGAAGAATAAATTATTTATAACCTTCCAAATGTTTTCATGACCGTTAGATATTAAGTTTTCTCTTAAAAACAGTAATGCTGTTCCGATTACTAGTCCAGCAATAAGTGCGATTGCCATTTTTCTTGCCAAAGTATTTACATTTTGATTTGAGTTGTTTGTCGAAGTCTCAGAAGCCATATAAAAATCCCCCTTTTTATTTAATAAATTTTATTTATACATTCCTTTTTATATTAATATAATAGTTAATATTTTAACATAAGTCTAATAGCTTTTATAGATAAAATTAATAGATATATTTTATAAAAAAATAAAATATAAATAATATTTTCAAATTTGTCACCACCTATAGATAAATATAAATAATATTGATTAAATCTATAAGTTAGATATAAAATCATAGAAAACCTTGTCAAAGTAATACAACATTAAAATTTTCAATGCTTGTAACCTATGTTACAGATTATATTTTTATTTAAATATATAATAATGGCATAAGATAAAAATCAAACAAATATGTGAAATAAAAATCATTAATATCAAAAATAAATTAACGATTTGGAGGAATAAATATGGAAAATAAAATGTTTTGTTTTCAATGTCAAGAAACTGCTGGATGTAGCGGATGCACTAAATCAGGTGTTTGTGGAAAATCACCACAATTAGCTAGATTACAGGATTTATTAATATATGTAACTAAAGGATTATCAGATGTGACAACTAGACTTAGATCAGAAGGAAAATCTGTAGATATTAAAGTCAATCATATGATAACTATGAATCTATTTGCCACTATAACTAATGTAAATTTCGACGATGAAGTATTTTATGCAAAAATAGTGGAAACTTTAAAAATAAAAGAAGAGCTATTATCTGAATTAGGTAATAAAGAAAATTTATCAGAAGCAGCTCTATGGAACTCTACATCTAAATCAGAAATGGAAGAAAAATCTGCAAAGGTAGGGGTTTTATCTACAGAAAATGAAGATATAAGAAGCTTAAGGGAATTAGTAGTATATGGAATAAAGGGAATGTCTGCATATATGAAGCATGCCAATGCTTTAGGGTATGAAAATGAAGAAATAGATGCATTTATGCAGGAATCTCTAGCTAAAACTATGGATGACAGCTTGACTGCAGATGATTTAGTAGCTTTAGCATTAAACGCAGGTAAGGTAGGGGTAGATGCAATGGCTCTACTAGACAGCGCAAATACAGGAACTTATGGACATCCAGAGATAACAAAGGTAAATATAGGAGTTAGAAATAATCCAGCAATACTTATATCAGGACATGATTTAAAGGATTTAGAATTATTATTAAAACAAACAGAAGGCACAGGAGTAGATGTTTATACACATTCAGAAATGCTACCAGCTCATTACTATCCAGCATTTAAAAAATACCCTCATTTTGTAGGTAACTACGGAAATGCTTGGTGGAAACAAAAAGAAGAGTTCGAATCTTTTAATGGACCAATATTAATGACTACAAACTGTATAGTACCACCAAAAGATAGTTATAAAGATAGATTATTCACTACAGGTGCTGCAGGGTTTACAGGAGTTAAACATATAAAAGGAATAAGCGAAGATAATAAAGACTTCTCTGAAATAATAGAATTAGCGAAAATATGCCAACCACCAACAGAAATAGAAACA
>NZ_JALEXO010000094.1 GCF_022780145.1 Intestinibacter sp. | reverse complement strand
TTTTTTGAATGGGTTGGTCCTAGTGATGGTCAAATAAGATTACTTAAATTTAAAAATAGTACATGTAAAGTAAACAGAACCTTCCAAGGAAATATAGGTGGTAAATTAAATAGCTACGACCCTGATACAGGTATAGTAACTTTTACAGAAACTTCTTATGGCATATATTCAAAATTCTATGACGCTATCGGTTCTTTTGCATGCTATCCAAAAGTAAAAGTAAATGGATATACTGTAACTAACCAAAAAACAGCAAATACAACTTCAATGGTAAGAAAAAACAAATACATAGCAGCCAAAACATTAACTGCTTATACATCAACAAGTGCAACTAAAAAAGCATTTACAATAAGCAAGGGAAGTCCAGCATATGTTTATGCATTATATCAAGGTGGAAGTACTAGATATGTTAAGGTTAAAAATAAATACGGTAAATATGGATATGTAAAAGCTGGTTCAACATTATTATTTAAACGCAGCTCTTGTTTATGGATACAATAATGTAGATATTCTCGTATAGCGTGGGGATGTTGCAAAATAGATTTTTATCTATTTTATGACATCCCCTTTTTTATAAACCATATTTTAGGGTATTTGTTGACATATTGATATATATGTACTAAAATGCAAGTAAATACTTGCATAGGTGGTGAGATATATGTTTGACGAAACACAAAACAAAATTATCAATGCGACAATGGATTTAATAATGGAGCGAGGATATTCTTCAACTACTACAAAAGATATAGCACGTCTAGCTAAAGTCAATGAATGTACTATATTTAGAAAATTCAAAGGTAAAAAAGAGATAGTATTATCGGCAATGCAGCTACCGAAATGGAATCCAAATTTATCAGAGAGTGACTTTTCGTATGTTGGGGATTTAGAAAAAGATCTCGTCTCTTTTTCAGAGGTTTATATGAATAAAGTTACTCCTGAAATGGTAAAAATATCAATTGGACTTCGAACTCCAGAATTATATCCATATACAGCAGAAGGAATTTTGAAAATACCACAAGTATTCAAAAAAGTATTGATAAATTATTTTCAAGAAATGAAAGATAAAATAAATCCAACAGATTACGAAAGCATGGCTATGATGTTTATATCAATGAACTTTGGTTTTATTTTTCTCGATGCGTCCTTTGGAAGAAAATTGACACAATTAGAAAAAAGAGATTATATATCAAACGCTGTTCGAATATTTGTAGATGGCATATCCAAAAAATAATGGTACGAAAAGTACCTTTTTTTATAAAGCTTATGCAAGTAAACACTTGCACAATAGGAGGCAACTTATGAAAATTTGCGAAAATGTACACCAAATAAAAATTGATTTTAATGTAACACAAGAAATAAAGAGATACGTCTATGTATATTTGATTACAGGTAAATACTGTTATTTAATCGATGCCGGTATTAAAGGCTCTGAAAAAATAATCGATAGCTATATGGCAAAGCTGGGCAGAAGTATTTCCGAGATAAAATCCGTATTTCTGACACACGCTCATCCTGATCACATAGGTAGCTTAGCAGAGTTAAAGCGCCTATCAGGTTGTGAAGTTTACGCTTCAGATATAGAGAAAAAATGGATAGAAGATATAGATGTTCAGTTTAATGAGAGACCAATTCCTAACTTCTATTCTTTAGTAAATGAATCTGTGAAAGTAGATCAAGTGATAAAAGGAAACGACGAATTTGTTCTCGAACCAGGCTTGACAATAAGTGTATTAGAAACACCAGGACATTCAAATGGTTCTGTATCTTATATATATAAAGAAAACAAAGTTATTTTTTGCGGAGATGCTATACCTGTTGCTGATGATTTTCCTATTTTTGTCGATGAAGCTGAAAGTGAATTATCCATAATAAAAATTCAAAATACGAGAAATATAGACTTCTGTTGCCCAGCATGGGATAGAATTTACTATAAAGATGAGATTATGGATATTACTCAATGTGGTTTGGAAATTCTGAGAAATCTCAAAAAATATGTTTTTGAATTCAAAAGTAATGGACAAAAAATATCAGAAAAAGAAATTCAACAGATAGGAGTAAATATGGGTTTTGGGAATATGGTAGGAAATCCTCTTTTTAGAAAAAGTATTGAAGCATGTACTAAAGTATGTTAAATTTTAGCTCTGTCATAAATATAGCTGCTATAAAATCATTCTATACGACGGAGCTAAAAAATATCTACAGAATTTTTAATAATCATTTAAAATCCTAATTCTTCCCCAACTAATATAACTTTTATTCTAGATACAGTTCTATTTGTTCTAGTTATAACTACTTGGCTACATGCACTTTCTGATGATTTGCAATTTGCACATGAGCCACTTAAATAGCACGGTGTCTTAATTCCTTTAAACCTCTGAACATTTATAGGTCCATAGCATAATGCAGCAACACGATTGCCATTACCATCTATATTTACAGGGTTAACATATCATATTTTGATATACAATATTTAAATTGTATGGCATACAATATAAATTATATTCTCGTAATACTGATTACAACCACTTTGATTATTTTTCTTACTTACTTTATAATAAAATAAATTATGCTTTAGAAATATATAGATAAGGAGGAGCTTGTTATGGGAAAACTTTCAAAATTACCAAACATAGGAAAAGTTGTAGAAGCTCAGCTAAACCAAGTAGGAATCATGACAGAAGACGATTTAAAATCAGTTGGAGCAAAGCAAGCATGGCTGAAAATCCAAGAAAATCGATGAGTCAACTTGTATTAATAGGCTATTGGCATTAGAAGGAGCAATACAAGGCGTCAAAAAGACAGAGTTGTCAGATGAAGTCAAATTGGACTTGAAAGAGTTTTATCAATTACATAAAAAATAACTAATTTTAAAAGCGAGGACAAAAACTATGAAACAAGAATACACTATAAACGCTTGTACCGGCAAAGCAATAAACGTAATGAAAGGTCAAACAATAACAATCATAGACATTGAAGGAACACAAGTAGTTGATTTTTTCGCAGAAGCAAAAGAAAATCCAAACGAATTTCTATCTACAGGTGTTACGATTGATTACAATGAATCTCTAAAACTAAAAGTTATCCGTACCTAAGAAATTACTCTTAGGTACAGTTATTTTCAAACCTATTTATCCTTTCCACTAGACAATAAATAAGTTCCTACTCCTAAAAACAAAATTCCACCTACTAAATTTCCAAGTGTCACGAAAAATAAATTATAAATCATTCCACTCAAAGTAACAGCAGTAGAATTTGAGAT
>NZ_JALEXO010000023.1 GCF_022780145.1 Intestinibacter sp. | reverse complement strand
GCTCCTGTCATAAGTGTAAATCTATTTACTACCTTTGTCATAGCGATTAGACCGACATTTTGGCTGAATGATGTAACTGGTGGACATCCAAATAAACCTGTTATAGAGCTGGCAAATCCATCACATGCAAGAGAGCCTGAGATTTCTCTTTCTGTGATTTCTCTATCCAATCCCTTTGCAACTACTGCAGATGTATCACCTATAGTTTCAGCTGCTGAAACCATAAATATAATGCACACAGATACAATTGCATTGATATTAAACTCTGGTGCTATCGGTAAAATTCTAGGGAATGCTATTATACCGTTAGATAAAATTCCTGATAAATCCACAACGCCTAAGAAAATTGCAACCACATATCCCACTAATAAACCAAATAATACAGATAATTGCTTCCAATATGATTTTGCAAAAATATTAAATAATAGACATGCTGCTAATGTAATTAATCCAAGCATAAGATTTTGTGCAGAACCAAAATTTTCTGTATATCCTCCACCAAATGAACGAACACCTACAGTTAGTAGAGAATAACCTATAGTTGTAACTACAAGACCAGAGACAACTGGTGTGATAATTATTCTCCAGTATTTTGCAAATAGACCTATTGTCCCCTCAAAAATACCGCCGACAATAACTGCACCTACAACAGTTGGATATCCATATTGCGTACCTATGTAAGATAAAATTGTGACGACTGTAAAGCTTACACCCATAACAATCGGCAATTTTGATCCTACTCTACCAATAGGATATAACTGAATTAATGTTGCAATCCCTGCCATAAACATAGCATTTTGCAATAGCATTGTAATTTGCTCTTGTGCTAAGCCTGAAGCAGCTCCAATTAGCATAATCGGAGTTAAGTTAGCTACGAACATAGCAAGTATGTGTTGCAATCCAAATGGAATCGCTTTAGCCACAGGAACACGTCCGTCTAACTGATAGATGTTACTGATACTAGAACTTGTTTCTTTTCTTTTTTCCATAATAATTCCTTTTCCTTTTGTAATTTTTACATCTATTTATAAATGCACTTTTATAATACTATAAATTTTTTTGTAATACAATTACATAAATCATTATTTTTCGATTTTTTATGAACAATTAAAATATCCAGTCTAAGAACAATCATCTTTTGACTGGATATTTCGTAGTTTATTTATTTAAATGTCTGTTATTTTATTTTTTGGATTAAACGGGCATCTCTTACCGATGCATTGTGCATTTCTATCGCTAAACTGACAAGTTACATCTGATTTTTCCATAGAAATTCCGAATTTATCAGCTACAAAATCAATTGCAGTTCCGATAGCTAGGTATGAATCTCTCTTACAGCATCTAGGTCCCCCAACTTCGCCTATTTTCTTCAAGGCCTCTGAAGTAGCTAAATTTGATTGTCCCCAGGTTTCTGTAGTGAGAGGGCTTGCCTCCGTGATTATGCTTATGAATATACCTACTGATACGCCTGCACCGCAAGCTCCCCAGAATCCACAAGCTCCTCCTGGAACTTGTTGGCCTCTTATCTCCATTTCTTTTAGGGCTTTTTCTAAATCTATGTCGCCACCTGCATTTTTATATGCAGTAAGTAGTGCTGCACCTACTAATGTGTGGTGTTCTGGACCGTGCATGTGTATGAAGTCCTTTTTCATTATATCTGTGATTATTTCGTAAGGATTTTTGCTTGATGAGCTCAAGCACGCAAATTTTATAAGGTCTACTCCCTTGTTGTGGCATTCATCACAGACAAAATGGCCATCTACACAGCACGCCTTACTCATAACTTTTTTGCCACAGATTACACATTCCATCTCTTCTGACTCGTTTAGATACTTTAATTTTTTACCACATATAAGACATTCTTCTACTTGTTTCACTAATATCTCTCCCCTTTGTAAATATCGATTTATTTTACATATCCTGTGTTGAAATCTATTATGTTTTTTAATTCTTCCCCATTTAAAAATCTCTTCAAATTATCTAAGCTTATGTCAAATATACGTTCATAAGTTTCAGCTAGGTAATACCATCCTGAAACATGTGGTGTCATGACTATGTTTTTTATGCCCCAAAGTCTGTGATTAGCTGGAAGTGGCTCTGGGTCTACAACGTCTATCCCTGCTCCTAGTAAATGTCCGCTTTCGACAGCATCGCATAGAGCTTCTGTATCTACAGATGCGCCTCTACCTACATTTAGTAAAATACTGCCTGCCTTCATAAGAGCTATTCTCTCTCTTGAGAATAATTTTTGAGTTTCCTTTGTTGAAGGTAGGCAAAGTGCTACGATATCGGCATTTGGTAGCAAGTTGTCTAACTCGTCGTTTAAATATAATTCGTCTATGAAATCAGGTTTTTCGCTCGGTCTTCTCTTTACGCCGATTGTATATCCGCCGAATGCTTTTACCATTTTTGCGAAGTTACATCCTATGTTGCCTAGACCTACAATCAGTACCTTTGAATTGTAAATTGTCTTTACTTGACCTTCACTTTTCCATATTCTTTCGTTTTGGTTGTCTCTGTAAAGGTGTAATTTTTTTATTATTTCTAGAAGCATTGCAAACATGTGCTCTGATACTGCTAGGCCGTATGCTCCTGTTGAATTAGTTAAAACTACATCCTCTGCCAAAATTCCATCCTTTATATATTGATCTACCCCTGCTGTGTTTAAGTGAAGCCATTTTAGATTAGTTGAACCCTTTACCATTTCTACCTTTGGGCT
>NZ_JALEXO010000046.1 GCF_022780145.1 Intestinibacter sp. | reverse complement strand
AATCATGAAAAATATTATATTTATAATATTAATTCTAAACAGTTATAGTTAATAACAATCTGTGTTATAATACTTGTTATAAAGAGGTGGGATAATGGAAAGAATTATTACAATTAGCTCAAATAATCTACCAAAATCTATAACAACTAAGGATATTTTAACTGAAAAATTGCAAAATGCAGGATTTACAGTTTGTGATATACTCCATCCCCAAACGGAATTAATAATTTCTATAGGAGGAGATGGTTCTTTTTTACAAACAGTACACGACTTTGAATTTCCAGAGGTTCCTATTTTAGGAATAAATACAGGGCATCTAGGATTTTTCCCTGATTTTTCTCCATCTGATATAGATCTTTTCATCGAATCTTATTTAATGGGAGATTACATAGTTCAAGAAATTCCTGTACTTCAATCAACTGTCTGTACTAAATCTAATTGCAATGATGTTTTCGCCATAAATGAAGTTGTAGTAAAGGGATATAAATCCAGAACTATACATCTATCACTTGGTATAAATAACCATCACGTACAAAACTTCAGTGGCGACGGTCTAATAGTTTCAACTTCTACAGGCTCTACAGCATACAATTATGCAGCTAGTGGAAGTATAATAGACCCAAGTATAAATGTAATGCAAATTACACCATTAGCACCTATAAACACAAATGCATACAGAAGCTTTACTTCTAGTATTATTTGTTCAAAGGATTCAATTGTAAAAATATCACCAGAGTATAGATTTGAAGATTCAATATTAATAATTGTTGATGGGGTAGAATATCAATTTAAGCAAATAGTCAGTATTTCGACATTTGTTTCTGATTTAAAAGTCAAATTACTTAGAATGTCAAATTACGAATTTTGGAGCAGAGTAACTGAAAAGTTCTTATAAATTTTATTTTAGGAGGATAATTATGAAGATAGGTGTAATGAGCGACACTCATGGTAGCTTACCTTATTTTGAAAAAGCATTAGACTTATTAAAGGACTGCGATGTGATTTTCCATATAGGAGATGTACTTTACCACGGTCCAAGAAACGATTTACCTGAAGGATACAACCCTAAAGGAGTAATCGAAAAAATAAACAACGTAGACAACATTTTAATAGCTAGAGGAAATTGCGACGCCGATGTAGATCAAATGGTTATAAAACATCCTATACAAAGTCCTTACGTTTTAACTCAATTTGGAGAAATAAGATTTTTATTAAATCACGGATATCTAGAATCAAAGGAAGAAATCATAAAAAAAGCTAAAAACATGGGCGCAGATGTATTAATTTTAGGACATACTCATGTAAAAGAGCTATTTATAGATGATGGACTAATAGTTCTAAATCCAGGGAGCACTTCTATTCCAAAAGATGGAAGTCATTCTGTAGCCGTTATAGATATTATACCTGTTGAAGATAATCACGATGAATTAGATTTAAACATAGATTTAATAGATATAAATACAGGCGAAATAATAGAATTGTAAAAAACAATTAAAAGCCTAAATTAGATTCAAATCTAATCTAGGCTTTTTTAATTCAAAAAAATTTCGATACTATATAAATATTCTAATTTTATTTATTCTGTTTTTATCGATGCTTTCTATATTGAACTTGACATTTTCAACTTCTATTAACTCATTTTCCTCTGGTATACGTTTTAAATATCCTATTATAAAACCACCTATAGAATCAAATTCCTCTGATTCTAGATTGATTCCAAGTGTTTCATTTACATCGATTATCTTAGTACTACCTTCAACTAAATATTCATTTTCACTTACTTTTACGATTTCCTCTTCTTCCTCGTCGTATTCATCATCTATATCGCCGACGATTACCTCAACTAAGTCCTCTATAGTAAGCAATCCAGCTGTTCCGCCGTATTCATCTACTACTATAGCCATTTGGCTTTTTTCTTTTTTCATCTCTTCAAGGAGCTGAGTTATCTTTTTAAATTCGTAAGTAAAAAATGCCTCTCTAATGTAATCTTTTATATTAAAATTTTCTATCTCTTCATCGCTTAAGAAAATTATATCCTTTACATTTAGTATTCCCACAATATCGTCAATACTTTCTTCGTATACAGGTAATCTACTCAATTTTTCACTTTTGAACATTTCTATGATTTCATCATAGCTATCTTCTATATTTACAGCTACCATATCTAATCTTTGAACCATGGCTTCTTTAGCTTGCATATCTCCAAATTGGAAGACATTATTTATTATTTCACGTTCTTCCATCTCAAGCACGCCCTCTTCATGGCTTACATTTACCATAGTCTTCAATTCTTCTTCTGTAATAAATGGTTTAACACCATCGTTGTCAATTCCCATTAATTTAAAAATTACCCCTGTTAAAAGATTGAACACCCAAACTAGAGGCTTTGCAATCTTCATAACTAAATTAATCGGCTTAGCTACTAGTACTGCTACTTTTTCTGGCTTATTTGCTGCAATAGTTTTAGGAGTTATTTCTCCAAAAATTAAAACAAGAACTGTCATGACAGCTGTAGCCATAGCAACCCCTTGAGATCCAAATATACTCATAAACAAAGCTGTAGAAACTGATGTAGCAGCTATATTTACTATATTATTTCCAACTAAGATTGAACTAAGTAAATCACTAGACTTCTCTATAAGAGAGCCTACTAGCTTAGCTCCTTTTACACCTTCGTCTTCCATATATCTAATTCTAATTTTGCTAAGCGACATTAAAGCTGTCTCAGATGCTGAGAAAAATGCCGATCCCGCTAATAAAAACACTAGTAATACAATCTGTAATACACTTTCGGTCGAACCCAACCTTTACCACTCTCCTAATTTTTAAAATTTTATAATGTATAATAAATTATAATAATATGCTTCAAAAAAATCTACCTTGATTCAATAATATTTAGGTTAAGATTTTTTATTAGTACTAATTATAACATAAATGCAAGTAATTTACCATTTCGAAAACCAGTTAATATTCTAATATTCTTTTATCTTATTATAGTTATATTATATGAACTTATTGTTAAAATAATAAAATTATTTGCCAAATAATTTATCAAATAATATTCTATTTTTCTTTTGTGCATCACTTAATAATTTATCATATGAAATTATTTCCACATATGCATTTATATCTCTAGAATCATTATAGCCAAAATACCCCATACCATCGACAGTTCTATTAAGCCTATAGCTACTTGCATTCTTTTTTAATTGTTCTGTTATATCTGCTATTATATATAAATAAAAAGAAGTATTTTCATTTACCATTAATGGTCTTTCATTTCTATCTTTTTTCAATCCAGCTCTTATTTCTCTCACATAATCATATACCTGTTCTATTGGATTACTATTATCGCTATAATCATTTCTCATTGCTCTTTTAAACTCTATAATTGTCAATGAATTATAAGGTTTATTAGTTTCATCTGAAATTAAAATAGTTCTATCCATAATTAACGAATCTTGTCTACTAATAGAATCTGAACTTACTACATCTATATTTTTCATAGGTTTGTCTGATGCTAAATAATAATGATAAGATAGCTTTTCATCAATAATCCACAAATTATGTTTATCGTAACTAACTTCATCAGATGTTGTTTTCATTGGGAAAATTAAGTTATGTATATATTCTTCCAATGGATATTTACCTGTTTCTTCAGATAAATTAATAGCATTTTCTAACAAATCTAATACCACTTTTCTATGAGCAATATATTCAGCTAAAGAAGATTTTCCTCTATCATTCTCCATTTCAATATACCTTTGATAAGATTTTTTATATTCTTCTAAATCCTTAATATCTTTAGGTTTATTGTTTTTCAAAAATATTTCACTTTTTTCTTTTAAATCCCTATCTATTTCTTGTTTTATCTTGAACAATTCTATTTCTAAGTCTTCATCTTTTATATTTGGAGAAATTTTATTCAATGCATCCTCTTTATATTTTAATATAATTCTATATTGTGGTTTTTCCTTACAAATATAATTTCTTATTCTTTGATCTTTTTTAATTTTTATAGGTTCTACATAATCTTTTAAATACTCATTTATTATATCTATAGTTTTTTCTTCTATTTCTTTCATAGAAATTTTTTCACCTAATATTCTTTTTTCATTCATTTTAAAACTTGTTCTATCATCACTTATATTTTTATCTAATAAATCTGCACTTATGTAAGCTGAATATTTAAAACTTTTTTCTCCATCTTTAAAAAATCCAGTAGCATCTGGTATTATTTTATCTAGTTTTTTGGTTTGAACCTCTCTATTATTAGCACAAAAATGTATTCTATGATCTTGTTTCTTTGTATCATACATTTTAACATGTGTTATTTTAAATTCTTCATCTCCTACATAATACTTATCTGTTTTAGTATTTACATTAATATCTTCTGTAAATAAGTCATTCAAATTTAAAATATCTTCATCATCTTTTAATATAACCTTTGGACAATTTTCAGTTAAAAAATATGATAAGCAATGTTCTATAATTTTTAAACCTATATGATTCAAACTTTTTCTAGTTTTATCTGCATACATTGGCTTCAAATCTTCTAATACAATTTTAGTTACACGATTTTCATTTGTATCTTCAATTTTTTTATTTTTTATAGGATCATCATCTAAACAAAAATCAAATTATATTTTTTTATTTTTATCATTTTCTTCATATATACTTTCAATTCTTATATTTTTAAATGATTTTAGCCATAGAAATCTACCTATCCCTTTTCCACCTTTAGCAAGCTTCTACGTTGAATCAGATGTATTAAATGAATTGAAATTTTCTTGATTAAATCCTATACCGTTATCCTCTATTTCAAATTTATTTATAGGATATATTTGTATTTGTTTATCATTGTCAGAGAATACCATCTGAGAGTAATCTCTGTACAATGTTATTTTTATATACGTTTCTTTTTTATCTTCTAATTCTTCAATTGATTGAAAAGAGTTTACTATACTTTCATATAATGGTAAAAAGCATTTATCTTTTGGTAAATTCATCTTCTCAATTCTACCTTTTATATCTACCTTCATAAAATCAGCTCCTTTCAATATTTTTATTATATATTTATTGATTTTAATATTAAATTAGTAGTATATATAATATTATTTTAAAAAATATATTAATTCAATCTTTTTTTTATTTATTATCTATTAATTAAGCAATTTTCATACAACTTTTAATAAACTCTGATTATGATTATTTAGATCTATAAATAAATATTACAATATATTCTTTAAAAGTCAATATTATATCAGAACAAATGTTTGTACATATATTTTCTTACAAAATAAAATATTGAAATTTCAACAAAAAAGAGGCACCTACAAGGGGGAAAGATTGTAGATGCCCAAAGATATATACTTATTAGGGGGAGAGATATATATATAATTTCCGCTCTCATATATAATTCTTGCCTAAAACTCTAATATATATACATTTTATTAATAAAATTTTTTAATTTTTTATCCGTTTCTATCAACAGGGGAGTTAAGAAAAATATTTTAAATTTTTCTTAATATATAATATGAAAAATCATACAATATGATACAAAAATAGACAAAAAAACAGTAAATTTTCTATTTTAAAGGGCACCTACGATATCCATCTATAGATGCCCTGTTTTTTTAACTATATTCTATATTTATCTTAGATCCACGGCCTCCATCATTAGGAGTGACTATTAACTTAACCGGAACTCTATTTTTAAGCTCGTCGACGTGGCTTATTATTCCAACGCTCAATTTTTCGTTGTGAAGCTTCTCTAGAGATTCCATGACTACATCTAAAAGCTCGTTATCTAATGAGCCAAATCCTTCATCTAAGAAGAAAAATTCAAGCGGAGCGCTACCCTTAAGCTGTATTTGAGATGATAATGCAAGAGCAAGTGCTAATGATGTCAAGAAGGTTTCTCCTCCTGATAGAGTTTTTATACCTCTTCTCAATCCGCCGTTGTAGTTATCCCTCATGACAAAATTCAGATTGTCGTCTATTTCAAGTACGTATCTACCTTTTGTCATTTGGTCTAATCTCTTAGATGCCTCTATAACTATATATTCAAGCTGGTTTTTAGCTACAAACTCTACGAATCTCTTTCCTTGGAGTAATTTTTCGATTTCCTTTAGCAATCCTAGGTTATGTCTAGATTCGTCTAACTGCTTTTGAAGTCCTTTAACTGTCTTTAAATTCTTCTCTAAAGTCATGACCTCATTTTGTTTTGCACCTATTTCTCTAGTTATTTCGTCTATTTCATCTCCCAATTTGTATTTATTTTTTTCTAAATCTAAAAATTCGTCTAGTTTTACAGTTCTTCCGTTTAATTTTTCTTTTAAATTTTGAATTTCCAATGATATAGCTTTTTCTTCTTTTTCGAAAAATTCTATCTCATCCTTTAATCGCTCTCTTTGCTCTTCATCTATAAGTGAATTTTTTACAGCGTAAATGCTCTCGAATTTATATTCAAATAAAAGCTCATTTAAAGTCGCCTTTGAAGACTTGTATTTGATTTGTGATTCTTCTAATTTACCTTTTACTTCACTTATTTTTGATTTTAGCTTTTCATTTTTGTATTTTTCGTCCTCAACTTGGACTCTTAATTTCGCCTCTGCTGAAGTTATTCTATTTATCTCGTCTATTATATTATCTAAAAGGTATTTTGGATTTTGACCCTTTGTTATAGAGTTAAATTCAGCTTCTTTTTGAGATTTTTCCTTTAAATTACTTTCATTTTCCTTATTCAAATTAGATATATTTTTATCTATTTGTGTAAATAAATCTCTTTTTTCCTTTAAATTCAACTCTATCTTTTCTTTTTTGTCCTTTAAAACGGCGTTTTTTTGGTCTATTTCCTCTATAGCTCTAGAATTTTTATTTATTTCATCTACCTTTTCTTTTAAGTTTTCTATTTTTAAATTAGATATCATATATAGATACTGTTTTTTTAGTGAATCGTAGTTTTTATTTATTTTTTCTACGTTTTCTTTTAAAGCTTTTAAATTATCGCTCTTATTTACTATATCTTTGTTTAATTCTATCTCTTCTTTTTCCTTTTTATTTTTTATTTGCTCTAATTCTTTTATCTCTTTTTCTAAGTTTTCTTTTGATTTAGTCCAGTCTTCAATTTTTTCTCTTAAAGATCTTACTTCTTTAGATAGAGTATTTAAATCCTTACTTAAATCTATTGATTTTGAATCGCCAATTTCAGATTTGACATCTGCTATCGATTCCTCAGTCATGCTTATAGTGCTAGTCAATTTGCTTTGTTCTCTTATAGCCTCATCGTATTTTTTACTTTGAGCGTTTATTTTTTCTTCAACTTTTATCATTTGGGCTTCTATGTAGTCTATTTTTTCGTTGTTATTTACTACATGCGAATCTGGATGGTGGATAGAACCGCAGACTGGACAAGGACTTCCATCTTGCAATCCACTTTTTAATTCGTTAGCTAAATTTAGGAATTTTTGCTCATTTAAATCTTTTTCTAAACTCGACTTTTCATTTTTATATTTTTCTATAGATTCCTTTATCGATTTTATCTCTCTATCTACCTTATACTTTTCTTCTTTATCTTTATTTAATTTTTCTTGAAACTGGTTTAACTTGCTTTCATTTTGTAATGTTTTATCGTATAGAGATTTTAAAGTTAGAGCCTTATTTGATTTTAAAACTATCTCATCGTTAGTTCCTGGGCATTTTGAAACCAAAATTTCGTATTTTTCATTTGCATTTTTTAAGTTAATTTTTGCATCCTTAGTTGAATTTTGCATATAACTAAATTTGCTCTTTAAATCTTCTAACTCCTTAGATAAAACTGGTATATTTTGTTTATTTTCTTCAAATTCCTTTTTAACTCTTAAATATTCCTTTTCAACTTCAAAAGCCTTGTATACTTTTTCTTTAAAATCTTCACTAGTCTTAAGTAAAGATATTTTATTTTCATTTTCCTTGATTGAGCTATTTATCTTAGAATTTTCTTCCTCTAGTACAATTATCTCTTTATTAAGTGAATTTTTCTCTCTATCAAAATCGTAAACCTTAGCTTTTAACGATTCTATTGCAGATACTACTTCTTTTATTTGGTTTTCTATTATTATAGCTCTCTCAAATTTTTGCTTACTAGCTATCAAACCTTCTAGCTTACTGTCCTTTTCCTTTTGAGCTTGCTCGTATCTAACTTTAGTAGATTCATATTCTCTATTAGAGGCTGTGAATTCGCGATTTAAATTTTCAAGTGTCAAGCTGTACTCAGATATAGATTTTTCAAAATCCTGTACATTTTTTATATGAGGATCTACTATCTTAGCGTGTCCTGAGCGCTCGATTTTAACTTTATTTACTTCTATTTCATCGATCTTTTGGTCTAACTTAGCCTTTCTATTTTCCTTTTCTTCTAGAGATTGTTGATATCCTATAACCCCTCTGTATTCGTTGTATTTCTTCTCTGTATCCTCTAACTCTCTTTTTTTGTCTCTAGAAGTAGCTTGAAGTTCTGTCAAAGCTTTATAAGTTTCATCAAATACCTCTTGGGTAGTTCCTTCATATTGTAAAAGGCTGTTTTCTAAAACCTCTATCTCCACAATCTTTGAATCTTTTCTTTTCTTAACCTTTTCAGTCAAGGATTTTCCATATTTCTCAAGGTTAAAAATTCTCTCAAGCATTTCTCTTCTCTTGCTGTCATCTAATTGTAAAAATTCACTGAACTTACCTTGTGGCAAGACCACTGATCTAGTAAAATCAGATGAAGTAAGACCGACTATATCTACAATAGCCTTGTCTACTTGAGTTTTTTTCTCTGCTATAACTGTTTTATTTCCGTCGTCGTGTACTTCAACTAGTGTGGCGCTGTATGAATTAGCAGCTCCTGATTTATTTCTATTTAAAATTCTCTCGACCTCATATCTCTTTTTATTGTGCTTATTTCCTATTTCAAATACGTATCTTATTACAGCTCTGTTACAAGATGTATTTATATATTCATTTGTATCTCTAGATATATTTCCATACATGGCTATAGTAATTGCATCTAGTATAGTAGATTTACCACTTCCAGTTTTTCCGAAAATACCAAACAATCCTCTAGAAGTCAATTCCTCAAAGTCTATAACCTGCTTTTCTATATAACTATTTAACCCACTTATCTCTAATCTAATCGGTTTCAATTACTCTTCACCCTCTTCTTCAACAATATGTAAAAATAAATCTAATAACTCGCCTTTAGGCTCTACTTTATTTCTAAATTTATAATATTCAATGAATAATTCCTTCATTGTCTTTTCCCTCATATCTATATGTTCATATTCATAATTGCTGTTTATTATAGGTTTGATTTCTATAATGTCTTTTAGCAAACTCTTCATCTCTTTTATATCATTTTGGCTTATTACTTCCTCTGTCGTTATTTCAAAGTAAGACCAAATGTCTTTTTCCTTGTTTTCCTCGCATATATTTAGAGCTTCTTCTATACCTTTGCATTTAAATACTTCTATCGGTTTGTAATTTTTGAAGTAGATATCTTCTATTATAGGATCTAATCCTGGATGAATCTCTACTATTTTAGCTCCTTTGGCGTAAAGTCTCTCACTTTTGCTGTATTGAAGTGGAGAACCGCTGTAGTATGCATTTAATCTTTCAGATGCCTTTTGAGGCTTATGCAAATGTCCTAAAGCTGTATACTGTGAATTTTGTGGGAGGTCGTTTTTTTGAACAAGTAGACTTCCACCTAATTCTATAGGTCTCTCTGAATCTGTAGATTCTCCTCCGACTACAAATAAATGCGATACTGCTATATTTACACTGTCCTCTTCAAAATTTTCTTCGAGACTTCTAAATATATCTCCTACCTTTTGACTGTAGGAAACTTGTTTTTCTCTTTCAGTGTCTCCCTTTATAACCTCGTTTAATCTTTTTTCACTTGGATATGGTAGAGTCAATAGAATTACTTTTTCTCCGTTGAAGTTGAACTTAGTACATCCCTCTAAAGCCTCAGTTATTTCAAAACCGCTGTATTTCGCCACATTTGTCTTGCTAAGCGGATACCCAAATACTAATATCCCCATTTCTTCTGCTAGTGGCGTGATTGCAGATAATCTCTCGGGATTGTCGTGGTTTCCTGAGATTACGACTACACATCTCTTTCCATTATCAGAAAGCTTGCATACAGTTTTGTAAAATAGCTTTTCAGCTGCAGCTGGAGGATTTGATGTGTCGTAAATATCTCCAGCTATTATTACCATATCTATATTATTTTCTTCGACTACAGTCACAAAATCATTTAAAAACATCTCTTGTTCTCTAAGTCTACTGTTTCCCTCTAGTGTTTTTCCCAAGTGCCAGTCTGATGTATGAATAAATTTCATTTTTCTCTCCTTTAAACCTTTATCTCTTGATTTATGCTAAATAAATACAAATACTTTTCCTTTACTGTTTTCCCCGTCAATATAGAAAGCGCCTCTGCATAAATATCTAATTGCTTTTTGTACCTGT
>NZ_JALEXO010000034.1 GCF_022780145.1 Intestinibacter sp. | reverse complement strand
TCTTATTCATATGAAGTACCGAGCTTATACATCATGTTAGGTGCAGGTAGCAAACAAGAAAACGAACTATACGGCGAGCCTATGCACAATGAAAAGGTAGTATTCAACGAAGACATACTTCCAACAGGAGCGGCTATCCACGCTTATAGTGCTATAATGTGGCTAAAAAATCACAAATAGATTTTAGATAAAAATTGAAACTTTCTTGATTTTTAGTAATTTTATTTACTTTAATTCAAGAAAGTTTTTTTGTGCCCAATAAATGGCAATAAGTTTAAGTAGTAAAAAGTAACAATAGCAATTATAATAAGAAATATAGGGAAGGAGGAAGAAAAATGAATGTAATTGTCTGTGTAGAGGATAATAATGGAATGATGTTCAATAAAAGAAGGGTCAGCCAAGATGTGGCGATTAGAGAAGATATTTATAAGAATTTAGGTGATAAAAAACTGATTATGAACGCCTATTCTTTTAAGATGTTTGAAGCTGACAACAGTGGAAAGAACATAGTAGTAGATGAAAATCTGCCAATAGAGGATAAGGAAAACTTCCAATTTATTGAGGACAAGAAATTAAGCCAATTTGAAGATAGCATAGACAAACTAATAATATATTATTGGAATAGAAGATATCCAAGCAGCTTAAAATTCGATATCGATATTTCAAACGGCAACTGGGAGATAGCATCAGAGGAGGAGTTTGTCGGAAAATCACACGAAAAAATCACTAAAAAAGTTATTATAAGAAAATAAGACATTGGAGGAAGATGAGGAAATGAAATTATTGAGATTTTTAATGATATTTATCCTGAGTTTGACTTTGGTAGGATGTCAGCCACTTGATAATCCAGGTGGAGAAAATCCTAACGCACAGCAAGGGATAACTTTGAGTAATTTACCGGAGTATTCAGATGAGGCATATGTAGAGATAAATGACAATGTGCCTAATTTTGATGAAAAGGATAAAACATCAGAATCGTTCGAAACATATAGCGACCTTGATAGCTTAGGAAGATGTGGAGTAGCATATGCAAATGTAGGACAAGATCTAATGCCTACTGAAAACAGAGGCAGCATAAGCAGCGTAAAACCAACTGGATGGCAAACTGTCAAATACGATTGCGTAGACGGAAAATATCTATATAACAGATGTCATTTAATCGGATATCAGCTTACTGCAGAAAATGCCAACAAGCAAAATTTAATCACAGGAACTAGATATTTAAACGTAGACGGTATGCTTCCTTTTGAGAATATGGTTGCCGACTACGTAAAAGAAACAAATAACCACGTTTTATACAGAGTGACTCCTGTTTACGACGGTGATGACTTAGTGGCAAAGGGCGTGCAAATGGAAGCCGAATCTGTTGAAGATGACGGAGAGGGAATTCAGTTTAACGTGTTTGTGTATAACGTGCAACCAGGCGTTACAATAGATTACGCTACAGGTGAAAGTCACTTGAGCACAGATGACAGCGACAACGAAGCATCAAGCTCTAAAAAGGTAGAAATAAGAGGAAATAAAAATTCAAAGGTTTACCACTGTCCAGGTCAAGCAGCTTACGATGATATGAAAAATTCTGATAACCTAGTTATTTTCGGAAGCGAAAAGGAAGCTCAGGATGCTGGATATAGAAAGGCTAAGAGATAGATACATAAAAAATAGCAAAGTTAGAGGGCTGATTCCAAATAAGGTAATCAGCCTTTTATATATATTAAGGCGTGCAAATACACACTGGTGTGTGTAAATCAACACATTATGGTATAATTATAGAAAATGAGTTAATAATAGAAATAATGTACATTTACGAGAGGAGGAGTCAATTTGGGCTTGTATTTAAATAGCGATAGGTCTTTTAAAAATTATGAAGAATTGTACAGAAGTGATTACTTTGTAGATAAGTCCTTAATAATAGAACATTTGAACAGACTTATCGGTAAGCGCAGTAAATATCTATGTATAACTAGACCAAGGAGATTTGGCAAAACCAGTGTGGCAGATATGATAGCTGCATATTACTCAAAGGCTGTAGACTCCAAGGATATTTTTGATAATTTAAAAATAAGTAAGTCACATGGATACAGCGAAAATTTAAATAAATACAACGTAATAAATATATCCTTCAATAAAATTCCAGACAACGGAAAAACATACGATGATTATATGAATATGATAAAGAAATCTTTGATTTCAGATATTGTTAAGTATTATCCCTATATCGATCCAGATAAATTTTTTACTATAGGAGATATGCTAGAGAGTACTGGTGATAAATTTATATTTGTACTGGACGAATGGGACTATATATTTAGCAAAAACTTATTTGAAGAAAATCAAGATGACTTTTTGGAATTCTTGGCATTTTTATTAAAAGACCAGCCATTTGTTTTGCTTTGTTACATGACAGGAGTTCTACCAATTAAAAGATACTCTAGTGGCTCGGCGCTTAATATGTTTGATGAGTTTACATTTTTAAAGGATAGAAGATTTGGAGAATTTTTCGGATTTACAAAGGATGAAGTGGCAAAATTATGTGAAGAAAACGGATATATGAATTTTGAGGAGCTCGAAATATGGTATAATGGATATTCTACTGCAAACGGAGTAAAAATATACAACCCTCGTTCTGTAATTAAGGCGCTTGAAAATAACTACTGTGAAAGCTATTGGACAAATACCGGAGCCATGGATGAGGTTTCAAAATATCTTAAATATAATACTCTTGAAATTAGAGAAGATGTGATAAGAATGGTTTCAGGAGAGGAGATAGATATAACTATAAATGAAGAATTTAGAGCGGGGCAAGGTGATCCGAAGACTAAGGAAGAAATCTATTCTGCTATGATTGTTTTAGGATTTTTGTCTTATGACGATGGGTATTTAAAAATACCGAATAAAGAGCTGATGATAGAATTTGAAAAAGCTTTAAAAGATAAATCTTTTGGATATGTATCTGAGATAATAGAAAATTCTAGAACTATGCTTAAAGCAACAGTAAACGGAGATACAGAAACTGTCGAAAAGATACTTCATGATATCCATAACTCTGAAATTCCAATACTTCAATATAATGATGAAAATAGTTTATCATGCGTACTCACACTTGCATATTTATCAGCAAGAGATACTTATAGAGTTGAACGAGAGGAAAAAACAGGCAAAGGATATGCCGACTTTACATTTCATCCAAGAAGAAAAAATGATGTTGCATTTATAGTCGAACTTAAAAAGGACGAAATACCAGATGTTGCAATAAATCAAATTAAGGAAAAAGAGTATATACAAAAATTTAAATTAGAAAATGAAGGCAAAAAAGTATTGGCAGTTGCTATATGCTATGATTCTAAAAAGAAGGAGCATAACTGTAAAATAGAAGAAATTTAAAATTTAAATGAACTAAAAAATAGCACTTTGAAGTAATAAATCTATTATATATATTACCTCAAAGTGCTATAATTTTTTTTAAATAAACAAATAAGGAGATTGAAAATGAAAAAATACTCTATAACGCAAATAACAAGGCACATTATTCAACTGTTAAGCTTTATACTATTTCCAGGACTATTCATATTGACATGGAATGCAATATCATCAATATACAGAGCAATATTAGAAGGGACATTCACATTATCTAGCATGATGTCGCCGATATTAATTTTAATAGCAGTAATACCAATCACGATTTTCCTAGGCAGATTTTTCTGCGGATACATCTGCGCCTTTGGAAGTATGCAGGAATTCCTAAATTACCTAGGCGCAAAATTAAAAATAAAAAAAATAAAAATAAACCCAAATCTCGATAAAAAATTAAAATACATAAAGTACATATTAATAATAATATTTGTAATGCTTTGGACCTTCAACATCACAATAGACGCAAAGCTCAGCCCATGGAATGTCTTTGGCGTATATTCATCATATAAGGGCTGGTCAGATTTTAGCATGATCCTAACATTTGGAGGGATTTTGCTTTTGCTGATAATCATATCTTCACTGTTTGTAGAAAGAGCTTTTTGCAGATATTTTTGTCCATTAGGTGGAATATTTTCATTAATATCTAAGCCTCGCATTTATAAAATAAAAAAGGATTCGACTGAATGCATAAACTGCAACTTATGTACCAAAAAATGTCCAATGGCAATAGACGTCGACGAAGAAACAAGCATCTACGGAAAGGTTATTTCTAGTGAATGCATAGATTGCTTCAAATGTATAGACACATGCAAGCCAAAAGCTCTATACATAAAT
>NZ_JALEXO010000206.1 GCF_022780145.1 Intestinibacter sp. | reverse complement strand
TTATAGAATTTAACATTACGTGGCTTGATGAAATCAATATATTTTTATTAGAATCTGTTATTCCGTCAAATGTTTCAACATGTCCATTTATAAATTCTTCCATTATGTAAGTTATGTTGTGGTCCTTAGTTGCGAAGAAATAAGCTACTTCATCGTCGTTTTGAAGCTTGTATGTACTAGATGCTCCAACTCCATTGTCTGGTTTTACTACAACTGGATAACCTACTTCCTTAGTGAATTTTATAGCTTCTTCATAAGTAGATATCAGTATATATCTAGCAACTGGAATATTGCATGATCTATATACATCCTTCATTTTTGATTTGTACTTCATAGGCGCCATATCGTCTATTTTAGTACCTGTATTTACATCGAATATTTTTCTCAAAGTTGCTTCTGTCTCTAGCCAGTATTCATTTTGAGATTCTATCCAATCTATTTTCCCGTATCTTTGAGAGAAAAATCTACACGCCTGTTCTACCTCGTGGAAATTTTCTAAACTACCCACCTTATAGTATTCTGTCAGAGAATCTATTGTATGAGCTGGTAGAGACTGATATGGTGCATCTCCTATACCTAATACATTGACTCCTCTAACTTTTAGATTTTTACAAAAGTTATAAAAATAAAGTGGAAAATGTGGTGAAATAAAAACGACATTCATATATAGTACCCCCTTAATTAATTTTCTAATATATGTCTTACAAAATATGAAAACTGAACTTGCCACCAATTCCAATCGTGGTTTACGTCATATCCCCATATATCTATCCATGCTGGTATATCCTTATACGCAAGTAATTCCTTTATTTTATGAATACTTCTAAGCATTTCATCCTCCCATGCTCCTTGACCACAGCATAATACGATTTTGCAATTTCTATACATATCTACATAGTAATGGTCGTAACTCATACCTTCTATAAATTTTATAGGAGAATTATTGTAAACTAAGTCGTCACAGTAATCTCCAAAGAATATGTCAGAATCGAAATAACCGCTAAGTGATATTACTCCACCAAATATATCTGGTCTTCTGAACATAAAGTTAGCTGCATGAGTTCCCCCCATAGAGCATCCTGTAGTTATTATTTTTTTGCCAGTTTGATTTATCTGATGAATTCTTGGAACTAATTCATTTACTATGTAGTTAAACCACGCTTCGTGTCTACATATTCTATATCTTGGGTCCCCATTTTCATCAGACCAACTCTCTTTGTCTATACTGTCACAGCAAAATAGTTGTATTTTGCCATCATCTATCAAGTCTTCAACGTTATCTAACATTCTAAAATTTTCAAAATCAAAAAATCTACCGTTTTGAGCTGGAAATACTAGTATCGGTTGACCTGCATATCCGTATACATTGAATTCCATATCCCTATTTAAGTTATTGCTGTATTCTCTGTAGTAATTTTTTATCATACATCGTACCCCTTATAAAGTTATTAATTAAATATGTATACATAATACCATAAAATTCTAACTATTTTAAGATAAAATTTATAATTATTTAAGTAATTCTAAATTTTTATATAAATATTTTTTAATTATTAAACAAAAAGAAATCGTTTGCCTTATTATATTTTGCAAAACACAAAAAAAGACTATATCAAGTATTTTGATATAGCCTTTACTTTCTGTATATTTTTAGTCTCCAAACTCCTAGAATTCAGCGTTTTTAGGAGTTCTTGGGAATGGTATTACGTCTCTTATGTTAGATATACCAGTTAAGTACATGATGATTCTTTCAAATCCAAGACCAAATCCTGAATGTGTAGCTGTACCATATTTTCTAAGTTCTAGATACCACCAGTAATCTTCTTCTTTTAGACCACATTCATGTATACGGTCAAGTAGTACGTCGTATCTTTCTTCCCTTTGAGATCCACCTATTATTTCTCCAACTCCTGGAACTAATAAGTCCATAGCTCTAACAGTCTTACCGTCTTCGTTCATTCTCATGTAGAATGCTTTTATTTCTTTTGGATAATCAGTTACGAATACTGGAGCATTGTATATTTGTTCAGTTATATATCTTTCGTGTTCAGTTTGTAAATCGCATCCCCATTCAACTGGATATTCGAATTCATGTCCTGATTCTAAAAGTAATTCTATTGCTTTAGTGTAAGTTATTCTTGTGAAGTCAGAGTTTACTATTTTATTTAATCTTTCAAGTAATCCTTTGTCTACAAAGCTGTTGAAGAATTCCATTTCTTCTGGACAGTTTTCAAGAACGTAGTTTATGATGTATTTTATCATATCTTCAGCAAGTTCCATATTGTCTTCTAAGTCTGCAAATGCTATTTCAGGTTCTATCATCCAGAATTCAGAAGCATGTCTTCCTGTGTATGAGTTTTCAGCTCTGAATGTAGGTCCAAATGTATAGACGTTTCTGAAAGCTAAAGCCATTATTTCAGCGTTTAATTGTCCACTAACTGTTAGGTTAGCTTCTTTTCCGAAGAA
>NZ_JALEXO010000185.1 GCF_022780145.1 Intestinibacter sp. | reverse complement strand
AATACGATAATAGAGAAAGGATATTATATATGATAAAAGTAGTAAATTCTTATAGTGAAAATGCAAAAGAGCTTTATGATAATTGTAATTTGTATTATAACGAGAATATATTTATAGCTGAATATAATTTTCCAAATAAAGATGAGGTTAAATGTAGAATTCACAGCCATGATGAATATGAATTTTTTGTTCCTTATACTCCAGTACCTTTTCTAGTAAACGAAGATAGTATATTTTTCGGAGAGAGAGGATATATTTATCCAGCTAAAAGTAATTCAAATCACGGCATAAAATACGGTCTTTCTAATGTAGAATATACAGATGTTCTCGTAAAAAAGGAGTATTTAGACAAAATAATGAACGAATTAAATTGTTCAGATGAGATATTTAATCATCCTATATATTTATCAAGGGAATTGAAGTTTTATTTACATATTTTTGAGCAAGAATTTCTAAAAAACGATCAAAAGGATTTAGTCAAACTAGATATGGTTGCAAATCTTTTTTGTAGAGAATTAATTAGTGGAAGCTTAAATAAGGATATCAATATTTTTAAAGAAAAACAAAGCTATCAAAAGGGAATTTATTTAGTTGCAGATTTTATAAATCATAATTATGATAGAGAAATAAAAATAGAAGAAATGGCAGAATTAGCAGGTTTGTCAAAAAATTACTTTGGCTTTGCATTTAAAAAAGCCTTAGGTGAAACTCCACATTCCTATTTAATAAAAATAAGAATATCAAAGGCAAAGGTCCTTTTAGAGTCTACAGATTATTCTTTAAGTGAAATAGCTCACAAAGTTGGATTTAAAAAGGCGAGCTCGTTTACATCTCAATTTAAGGCATCTACAGGTATGCTACCATCTAAGTATAGAGAATATAGTAGAAAGGACTACTAAATTTATAATTTAATACGCGTTAAAAAAGTTCTTTTGATTTATTATAAAGAGCTTTTTTTATTGCCATTATAAGCATACTTAGTCCATTGTGTATATATTTAACAACTTTGTGATACAGGTTTTATAATAATTAGGAAACATGTTATTATATAGATAATAGTAATTTCAAGGGTTATATTATTTTATAGGTATAACTCTTTTGTTTTAATGTTACAAATTAAAAATAAAAATCGAAAATCAATAACTCTTCAAGATTGTAGGTAAATACACCATAACTGCAAAAAACACTATCACAAAGTTGTTAAATATAATTACAATGGTAAGGGTTGTGATATATTGGATCTTTAGTATAAAGGGGAGGATGAAAAAATGATAAAACCAATTGTAAAAGATATACTATTTTTAGAGCAAAAATCAGAGCCAGCGACAAAGGACGATGCAGGAGTTATTCAGGATTTAATAGATACATTAAAGGCGAATATAAACGGATGCGTGGGACTAGCGGCAAACATGATAGGTGTTAAAAAACGCATATTGGTATTTGCTGTAGGCGGCTCAATCATAGTTCCTATGGTAAATCCAGTTATAATAAAAAAAGAAAATCCATACGAAACAGAGGAAAGCTGCTTATCTTTAACCGGCTCAAGAAAAACTACTAGATATGAAACTATAGAAGTCAAATACCTCGATGCGAAATTCAACGAGAAGCAACAGGTGTTTAAAGGCTTTGTTGCACAGATTATCCAACATGAGATGGATCATTTTGAGGGAATTATAATTTAAAAATACAATGAAAAAGTTACCAGTTGCAAGAACTAACTGGTAACTTTTTTGAGTGTATACAACATAATACTTAAGGAATATAGTAAAATAAATATATACCAAAAATTAACATGTATAGGAATTATAAGAAAAGGAGAGGATTACATATGAAAGCAATTTCTAAAAAAATTATATCTATATTTCTTACATTGGCGATAGTGATTTCTAGTGTTGTATTTTTAAATACTACAGAAGCAGATGCCGCAACTAGTTGTATCAAAAGATTTAAAGTCAATACAACATACAAATACGATTTAGATGGAAACAAAAGCAAGGAAAAAATTAAATTCACTAGAAGTAAAATAAATTCTAATGATTATAAAATTAAATTATACATAAATGGAAAATACGTAACATATGTAGAAGCTAGTTACTATGAATCAGATGAAGTTCGTTTATTTGATTTTTATTCAAAGGACAAGAGCAAGGAAATATATATACAAGGATATTATACAGCTAAAATAGTAAAATACAACAAAGGTAAATATGTTATAAAGACTATATCAGAGAGTCCTTTTCTTGATTCGTATAACAGTAGTACTGGTATAGTAAGAATATATAGAATGTTTGATGATCAAGTTTTAATGAATGGTATTTCTGAATATAAGGTTTCAGGATATACCATAACAAAGCAACCTATAAATTACGGTAGAAATCCAGATATGCTGACAATAAGATATAAGGCTTTAAAAGATATCAAGGCATACAAAAATCCAGGTTCTTCAACAGTTGCATTTAAAATCAAAAAAGGCGATATAGTATATGCAAATGCTACATATTCAAAGGGTTCTAGTAAATATATAAGATTTAGAAATACTTCAGATAAATACGGTTGGGTTAAGGTTTCATCAATTTCAAAGGTTCCTACAAGTATGTTTAAAAATATAGGATATCCTATGTATTAAATTAAATAAATATATAAAAGGGTCTATATAAAAATAAATTTTCGTTTTTAGATAGACCCTTCATATTATAAAACTTTATTTTCCTCAGCGTCTTTCAACGAATTTTTTTCAGCAGACAGCTTCTTAGACAAGATAACAAAATAAACAACACACAAAGCAATCTGCACAAGTGTAGAAGCCGGAATAGCAAGCCCCACCTTAAATAAAGATACAGGCTCCAATTTACTCATAAAATAAGAAACAGGAATTCTAATGCAGAAAGCGACGACTATCCCCTGAATCATAACAAAAGTAGTTTGTCCACAACCGTTAAAATATCCGACCATAGAGAACATAATCGCAGTGAATAAGCAGTCTACTCCATAAGCCTTTAAGTAATCCCAAGATGCCATGACAACATCCTCTTCTGTAGAGAATAATCCTGAAAGTAGGTTTCCATGGAATACTGAGAAGTAGAACATGAAAA
>NZ_JALEXO010000142.1 GCF_022780145.1 Intestinibacter sp. | reverse complement strand
TATACGATGTTATAACACCAATTTGTTTATTCTTAATACTAGTAGTTATGGTATCAGGAGCAGGTGCGACACTTAATGAATATTATGGATTAAACGTTCAAATGGGTTCAGCGATTATGGTGGCATTAGTACTAGTTGCGTTTTTATTTGGACTTGATAATTTAATAAATGTAGTAGGACTTTTAGGACCAGTAATATTGGCGTTTGCAATAGCTGTAGGATTTATAATTTTATTTAGAAATGGTGCAAATATCGTTGATGCAACAGCACAAATTCAAAATTTAAATATGACAAAAACATCAGATAGCTGGATAGTTAATGGAATTTTATATGCAGCATATAATTCAGCGCTAGGAGTTGCATTTATAGCTTCAATAGGAAAAGGTGCAGGCAGTAAAAAAGAAGCAATGCTAGGTGGAGTAGTCGGTGGAGTATCTCTAATGGCTGCTGTGTTAGTCATGAATTTAGCACTTTTATCAAAGGTAACTGATGTATATGATTTAGCTATACCAACATTGTATTTTGCAAAATCAATATCACCTGTATTAGGTGCGATATTCTCTATAATATTATTATGTGGAATATTCTCAACAGCAGCTCCTATGTTCTGGACTGTTACAGATACATTTTCAAATGTGTTATTTAAAAACGATAAATTCAAAACAAAAATAATGGCAGTTTTAGTAGCAGCAGTAGCATTTGCAGGAGGAGTGTTGCCATTTGAAACTTTAGTAAATATAATATATCCATATACAGGATATTTGGGAATAGTATTATTTATATGTGTAGTATTTAAATGCATAAAAAATAAAAAGCACGATGATACTCAAGAATATAAAAAAGCAAGTTAGATTTTAGTCAAGATAAGTAAATTTATTAATTAATAAAAAATCTAGGTATGATGTAGAAAAATTATTTCTATAGCATGCCTAGATTTTTTTGTTGACTCTGACATTGTGATAGGCTCTACAATATAAATAAGCTCAATAAAGCATGCATGTAAAAAGGGAGTGATTAGATGTTTAAAATAGGTGAGTTTTCAAAGCTTTCACAGGTTAGTGTTAGGATGCTCAGACATTATGACAAGATAGATTTATTAGTCCCAGAAAAGATAGATGAATTCACAGGGTATAGATATTATTCTGCAATGCAACTCATCACAATAAATAGAATTCAAGAATTGAAGAGAATGGGACTTAGTTTAAATACAATTAAAGAAATATTGAAAAATTACTCAGATGATCAGAGTTTTAAAAATTATCTGAAGTTGAAAAAGTCTGAGATAGAGGAAAATATGAAAGAAATGCAAAATCAGATTTGTATGATTGAAAGCTCTATAAAAAGATTAGAGGAGGATTCGATTATGAAATACAATGTAAACGTTAAAGATATGCCGGAGAGAAAGGTCGCAAGTCTTAGACAAGTTATAGCAAGTTATCCAGAAGAAGGAAAGCTTTGGGCTATGCTTAGAGCAGAAATAGCACCACAAAACCCTAAATTTGCTAGTCCAAGCTATAGATCTGCTATATATCACGATAAAGAATACAAAGAAGATAATCCAGATGTAGAAATCCAAATGGCAGTAGAAGGCGATTATAAAGATACTGAAAATGTGAAATTTGTGGATATAGATACTATGAAGGTTGCTTCTGTCATGATGAGGGGTGGCTACGAACAAATAGGAGAAGTAAATGCTACTGTTGTAAACTGGATAGAAAATAGTAATTATGAATTTGCTGGAGAAATGTTTAGTATATATCATGTAGGTCCTGCTGATACTGATAAAACTGAAGAATTAGTTACAGAAATTTGTTTCCCTATCAAGGAAAGATAAGTCTATTTATGAAAGGTCATTTACATAGGTGATATAATATGCGAAAAATAATTGATATAAGGCATCACTTTGATGATTATGAATGTATGTGGAACGGTATAGAGGACATATATATGAATAAAACAGGAGAATGTTTACCAAATAATTTTTTCTTTACACTAGCAGGATTGGGGTCATTTTGTTATTTAAAAACTCCAAAATCTGAATTAAAGAGAATGATTGCTTTCGGAGATGGTCGAACAAAAAAGATGTATGAGTTTTTGGCTCCAATAGTAGGATTTGAATATAAGCATTATGAATGTAAAAGCTTTGAAAAAGCATTAAAAAAAGCAAAATCTGAAATTGACTCTGGATATCCTGTGGTTTTAGGGGCTCTGGATATGTTTTATCTTCCATACTTTGAGAATTTGTATCACAAGGAACATATTCCATTTCACTATATACTTATGGTTGGATATGATGATCAAGAACAAAGTATATATTTATATGATTGTGGTCGTTTGGAATTAATTTCGCTTTCTTATGCTATGTTACAGAAGGCTATGAATTGTAATTATCCTGGTTTAAGCAGAGAAAATACAGTATGTACTATTAGAATGAATGAAGAAAGGAATAAAATTCAAATCGCTGAAGATGCATTGTCATTAAAAAAGAATTCATTTTTAAATCCCAAAACAGGCTTTCTTGGATATAAAGGATTTCAAAAGTTTATTAATGAACTTCCAAGCCTAAAAGAAGATATTGGAAAAGAAGAGTACGATAAGATACTTACTAATATGGTAATGTTTTTTGGTGAAGCTCCAACAATTCCAAATGCTATTAAAGGAATTGATGAGCCTGATTCGATTGA
>NZ_JALEXO010000018.1 GCF_022780145.1 Intestinibacter sp. | reverse complement strand
TTATATGGTTTCTTAAAAACTTTATTTGGCAATTTTTCATTAAGAAGAAAACATTGATTTATTTTTTCCATTAATTCCCTATACTCATCTTCTTTTTTTGTAAAAAATATTTCTGAGCACATATTGCCTAATATTCTCCTTTTATAAATATTCTAGATCTTTACTCTCCCAAAATCTTTATATACCTTAAGTATAATAAATTTACTACCAAAGATAAATTTTCAAGCTTATCTGTAACTTTTTTGAAACCTTCCCCACTCATTTTTATAAAATAACCATAATCTATATAAATACAAAAAGAGATGCTATAAATCTTTAACATCGATTTACAACATCCCTTTATAATCTATTTCCAAAAATTATTTTATACTATTTAAAGTTTTAGTCAATTTCTCTAAAGTCTTTATCTCATCAGATACAGTACTTTCTAAAAGCTCATTTTGTCTCTTTTCAACTTCCTTCAAAGTCTTTATCTCCTCTGAAAAATCATCCTTACCAGTTTCACATTTATCCATAATAGAATGAATAGTATCGTACAATCTTTCCTTACTTATAACTCTCTTATAACCCCATTGTGTAACATCCTCAGGTTGCTCGATTATATCGCTAAAATAAGTGTAGTTCTTTTCACTAAAATTATAAGCATACCAGTTATTGTCTATACCCCATAAATATTTATCTAAAGCCTTTTGACCGTCCTTATCTTCTAGAGCATCTATTGCAGAGTCTACCATATCTAAATTAGATTGTGGTATTTGATGAGGGAAAACTACTTCTTCCTCCCAAGTTAAGCGAACTAAATCATCTTCAGCCTTTTTAAATATTTCAAATACTGTTGAATATAATTCATATGTTTCGTCTAAAATTTTATCTGCTGCTTCGTAATCGCCTTTTTCAACAGCCTCTTTGTATGCGTTGTTTTTAGCTTCTACAACATCGTAAGCAGCTTCAGCCGCTTCTATAGCTTTATCTGCTGTTTCTTCTAATTTAGTTGTATCAAAATCCACATCCTCCATTATATCAGAATCTATGCTCTTTTTAAGTTCTTCAAATCTAAGTGAAAAATCTAGTGGAGAAACTGCACAGTAATCATATCCTAATAGCATTGTTCCATATAAATAGTGATTATATCTAAAAGCAGCTTCGTTGTATGTATCTTTATTATCAAATTGTGAATGATAATATTTTATAGAGAATTCTTCTCTCAATCTGCTGACAGATGATGGTATACCAGCTATAGAAAATGCAAAGGAATCAGTCCATGTTATAATTGGATATGAAACCTCTGTACCCTTTTCAAATACTCCGTCGACCTTAGGTATTGTAGTAGATAAATCTTTTACAAAAGGAGCAAGCTCATATGATGTTTGAACTAATGAACTTTCATAATCTAAAGAATGTGCAGGCATTTCAAAATTTATATTAGCTATAACCTTACCTGACCATTCTGGGTGTATATTAAACACTTGATTATAAGCTCCTGTAAGCCAGTCGTATTTACTGTTTTCAACACCCCATTCTTCGGCTGATGTTGCACAGAATACTAAAGTTTTTTCTGGTTGATATCCACTATCTACAATTGCCTTTGCTATACCAAGCATAATTGCTACAGATGATGCATTATCTTGGAATCCATCAAAATATCCATCGTAGTGACCAGATAAAACTATCATCTTATCCTTGTCTCTACCTTCAATCATACCTGTTATATTGTAGCTTTTAGTGTCTTTTTCAACCTTACTAGAAGCATCGAAATCTACCTTTATTGTATCTTTGCCAGATTTTTTTATAGCTTTTAGTAGGCTATCTGCATCTTTTCTAGATATAGAAAATGCTGGTGTATATTCTGGACCACAGAAATCCTGAGCATTTAATGCTTCATCACTTATCTCTGCATAACCTCCGTCTTGAACTGCAAGTACCGCTGCAGCACCGTTTAAATAAGCTTCATAAACAGGATAATTTATCCACCAATTTTCACGTTGATTTATATCTATTAGAACTAATTTGTCCTTTACATCTAAATCCTTAAAATCGGCTTCAGTTCCTTGATTTGCGTATACGACTTCGTATTCTTTTTTCCCGTTTGTTTCAAAATTAGTTTGGTATCCACCTAATATAGCAGTTTTTTCCTTGCCATCTTTATCTTTAAAAGTCAAATTGGCATGATCAAATGTCCAACCATCCAATGTATATTCTTCCTTTTCAACACTAGTCATTCCAATTGATTCCATAGTTTCTTTTATGTAGTCTCCAGCTTCTGTTTCTGCTTTTGAACCAGCTGTACGATATCCTAAATCCTCATTAGTTTTGAATTTAGTAAGCTCCTCCATTACATTATAACCCCACTCAGTATCCACCTTTTCTATAAACGATTTTTGTGCTTCTTCTAATGATAATTTTTGTGTTTTTTCCAATACTTGAGTACTAGAGCTAACACTTGATGAAGCACTGTTATTTGCACTACATCCACTTAATACAATACATACTGCTAATAATAATGTTACAATTTTTTTCATTTTAAAACTCCCTTTTCGTTGAAATAATAGATTGTCCGCAATTATATGCGGAAATATAGATTTTATTTAAGGATAGCTTATTGAATTGTGTAAACAAAAAAATACAATCATCGTTTTATTTAAAGCTAAACTTAAAATAAAAAATAATTGTACTTGATTTACGATCTTTACTTTAATTTGTTTTATTTATTGTCAAAGTCTTGTTTTATTTATTATCAAAAATATTGTTTTATTTATTATCAATGTCTTGTTTTATTTATTCAAATGTAGGTATTTTATTTGAGCCTATACAGTAATTGAAACTCTTACTGCTCATATTGATCATTTCACAAGTACTGCACCGTTTGATGCAAATTCTTTAGGATTAAATCCCACTTATAAAATTTGAGCTTTCACTCATCAACACGATATCACAATCGCTAGTTCGGCATTTGACCTGGCTGTCCGTATGGCCGCTTATTTCTGATGTTTCAGATAGGTCAAGTGTTAAGATTTCTCTTAACGAATTAGTTTGTGACGATAGACTTAAACCTCTTACCTCCTTTCAGTTGCTATCATAATTTATTTTTTAACAATAATTATATTATATTATTTAAAATTTATTGTCAACTATATTTTCTAAATATTATTAATATTATAACTTTTAAAAACCTAATGTAAAAACTCCTTAAAATGATAAAGAGGCTAGAACTTAGCCTCTCGAGAAATGCATAAAAATAAAAATATCCTATACAGGTAGACACT
>NZ_JALEXO010000065.1 GCF_022780145.1 Intestinibacter sp. | reverse complement strand
CTTTTTGGTTATTTTTGAAAAAATTTATAGAAAATTTAGATTTAAATTTATTATATATTTTTAACATAATTATATCATTAGAAAACTTGACTTTTTTCAATACAATGATTATTATATAAGTATAATAATTTATTGAAAATGGATTTCATTAGGAGGTATTAATGATGACTGTTTACGATTTAAAGGTTGGTCAAAAAGCGACTATTAATAATATAAATGGCGATATACGCTTAGCTAAAAGATTATTTGCACTAGGATGTATAGATGGAACTGAAATAGCAGTAAAAAAGGTTGCTCCTTTTGGAGATCCTATAGTTATAAATTTTAGAGGCTTAAACTTAGCACTTAGAAAAAACGATGCTAAGAATATAGGTATTAAATAAAGGAGTGATGTCATTGATTAATGTGGCGTTGTTTGGAAACCCAAATGTAGGAAAAACAACCGTATTTAACTTGCTTACAGGCTCTAACCAATACGTTGGAAACTGGCCAGGAGTTACTATTGAGAAAAAAGAAGGCTATCTAAAAAAAGATATTAAAATTGTAGATTTACCTGGAATCTACGCTATGGATACTTTCTCAAACGAAGAAAAGGTATCTAAAGCCTTTTTAGAAAACGAAGATGTAGATGTAATATTAAATATAGTGGACGCGTCTAATTTGTCTAGAAACCTATATTTAACTACTCAACTTATGCAGTACAATAAACCGATTATTTTACTGTTAAACATGCTCGACTTAGCAGAAACAAAGGGAATAAAAATCGACTACGATAAGCTTGCAGATGAGCTCGGCGTAAAAATAGTTCCTATTATAGCTAAGAAAAAAAGCGGAACTGAAAATCTAGAAGAAATTATAAGAAGCTCTGTCAATAAAAAAACTTCTTATATAGACAACTTCGGAACAGAAAGCGAAACTTACGAAAAAATAGATGCAATTTTAGAAAGATGTACTATACACGATACTCAAAATAAAAAATCTATAACAGATAGAATTGACAATTTTGTTTTAAATCCAATTTTAGCTTACCCAATATTTATAGGAATCTTACTTTTATTATTTAAATTTACTTTTGATTGGGTAGGAGGACCTCTACAGGATTTAGCTACTACACTTATAGAAAATTATATCATAACACCTGTAGATGGACTTTTAGTGAATGCTAGTCCTTGGTTTAGATCATTAATTGTAGATGGTATATTAGGGTCTTTAGGTGGTACATTACCATTTTTCCCATTAATATTTGTTTTATTCTTAGGAATTTCACTATTTGAAGACAGTGGATATATGTCTAGAGCAGCATTTCTTATGGATAAAATAATGAGCAAGGTTGGTTTATCTGGTAAAGCATTTATACCAATGGTTATGGGTATAGGATGCGCATCTCCAGCTATAATGGCAACTAGAACCTTAGAGAGTGAAAAGGATAGAAAAATAACTGCATTGATTTCTCCACTTATGACATGTGGAGCTAAATTACCAATTTATGCATTATTTATAGGCATATTTTTTGATAAAAACGCAGCGATAGTTACTACTTCTCTATATATACTGGGAATTGTAGTCGCTATATTAGTAGCATTGGTTTTAAATAAAACAATTTACAAAACAGAATTAGAACCATTTGTATTAGAGCTTCCAGAGTACAGAATTCCAACATTGAGCGCACTTTTAAAAAATGCTTGGAACAAATCAAAAGGATTTTTAATCAAGGTTGTAACTGTAATGTTCTATATGTCAGTTGCTATATGGGCATTATCTTCATTTAACCTAGGAGGATTTACAGAAAATATAAATGAAAGCTTCCTGTCTTATTTAGGAAAAATAATCGCTCCTATCTTTGCTCCATTAGGATTTAGTGATTGGAGAATATCAGTAGCTTTACTAACTGGTCTAGGAGCTAAAGAAGTTGTTGTAAATACACTTTTAATTTTATTCGGCGATTTATCTACTGGACTTACTAGTGTATTTACTGTTATAACTGCTTATACTTTTTTAATTTTCTGTGCTTTATATACTCCATGTATAGCGACTTTAGCAACTATGAGAAAGGAATATGGAAATAAAATGATGTTCGCTTCTCTATTCTACCAATTTGGAGTAGCATGGATTGTGGGATTTGCTTTTAACTTCGTTGGATCTTTAATAGTATTCGGCCAAACAAATGTATCTATAGCACAATTTATTGCTTTCTTGATTGTAATTTTAGCTACTATAGTTTTATTAAATTACTATTCTAAAAACAATAAATTAAATTCAAGTCACCACTGTGATTGCTCTTCTTGTACGGCAAAATGTAGCAATCACTCAAAATAAGCTGGAATTAAAATATTCCAGCTTTTATTTTGATCAAATATTACTATATTAAGCTTTATTTTTTGAATTAATCGTCATCTCTATCGTCGTCAACATCATCGTCATATATATCATCATCGTCATCGTCGTCATCTCTATCGTCATCATATCTGTCATCATCATAATCTTTTTCAAACTCTATAACATCACCTGTTATTGCATCTAAAACTATCTCGTATTCGACATTATTTCCAACTAATTCGCCTTCGTATTCTGCTCTGCCATCATCCATATCAAATTCGAAATCTACTAATGTCGCTTCTGGAGCCTTATTCTTCATTATTTTTTTAGCTTCTTCTGTGCTTATATAATTATTTTTAGTTTCAGTTGTATTTTCATCTTTATTGCTGTCTTTGCTTATAGCTTGGTCTTCTAACTTATCTTCTTCATCATATACTTCTTTTTCAAAAGATAATATTTTACCTGTATTAGCATCTACATCTATATCATATTCCATATTATCTTTTACTAATGTTGCATCGTATTGTAATATTCCATCGTCTTTTTCAAGTTTAAATTTTATTATCTCTGCACCTGGAACTTTCTTTGCTATTAGCTCTTTTGCCTCTGCTTCTGTTATAGTAGCTTGTTGCTGTGCTGTAGTCTTAGATGTTGCTTTATTTTGAGCATTTGCCGATATATGAGATGTCCCTGATATAGATATCCCTGCTATCATTATCGCCCCTAAACCTATTGCTATATTTCTCTTTATTTTCATATTGTTTTCCTCCTAAATTTTCATATTTTTTTGTTTTGTTTTCTTTTACTATTAAATACATACTCAATATAAAATTTAGGTACTTTTTTTAAAATAAAAAATATTTTTCTAAAAACGCAACTAAAAAAGGAGCTACACACTATTTTTAGTATCATAGCTCCTAATTTATCTAATAATCTTTATTTAAATTTTTAAAAAGTAACATCTAGTTTAATTTCTTTACCATTTCTATTTACAGTTATTTGAGCCTTATCTCCAGTAGTATAATTATACAGTTGCTTTGTTAAATCTGACATTACTGATAAATCTACATCATCTATCTTAGTTATTATATCTCCAGATTTTATACCAGCTTTTTCTGCTGCTGAACCAGATATTACTTCTGAAACGTATACTCCTGATTCAGAGCTTAATTGTTGATTTGTATATTTAGCATATGTTTCTGCATCTGTACCTTTAATTCCTAATGTTACTTTTTCATAACTACCCTTTTCTATTACTGATTCTATTATTGGTTTTGCAGTATTTATAGGTATTGAGAATCCTAGACCTTCACCTTCTGAAGCCTTTGCAGTATTTATACCTATTACTTGACCACTTTCATTTAATAATGGTCCACCACTATTACCTGCATTTATACTTGCATCTGTTTGGATAAGGCCTGTCATAGTAGTTTCTTCAGTTGATATAGTTCTATCTAATCCACTGATTATACCTTGTGTAACTGTACTTGCTAGATCTAGTCCATATGGATTTCCTATAGCTATTGATATATCTCCTATAGATACCTTATCACTATCTCCAAGCTCTGCAGCTGTAAGACCTGTTTTTTCAACTTTAATTATTGCTAAGTCAAGTTGTGAATCATACCAAGCCACATTACCATCTATTGTACTTCCATCGCTAAATAATACATTTACTGTTTTGGCTTGACCATCAGATATAACATGTGAATTTGTAAGTATATATCCATTTGAATCAACTATTATTCCTGTACCCACACCAGTTGATTCTGTAGGCATAGAGAAAAAGTTATCGCTACTTACTGTAGTTGTTGTTATACCTACAACTGAAGGCAATGCTTTTTTACTTACTGCTTGATATACATTTGTTGTCTTTCCATCGTCGTTTATTACTATCTGTGAACTCGTTCCTTGACTGTTACTTGTTCCATTTAAAATACCTGTTTTATTTACTACTACAACTGTTAATAGTGAACTTAAAACGGAACAAATAATTGCCACTATTATAACTAAACTTATACTTTTTTTCTTTGACATAAAATATCCCTCCTATATCTACAATATTTTTTACTCAAATAATTTATGTACTAAATAAATATTTTAAAATATCTTTCTTTTTTCTATGTTTTTATTATATTGTATCAATCTTAATTTAAACTTAATAGCTTAAAAATAATATAAAATTTTTTGATAATACAACAAATTTTACCACAAAATAGTATACTATTTAAATAGAATTTTATAGGAGGTGTTTTTGTGGAAATAAGACAAGCAAAAATAAGTGAATTAAACGATGTAATGCAATTTTACTACGATATAACAGATGATATGAAGGGCTCTGAATTTAAACCTGGATGGGAGAAAGATGTATATCCAACAAGAGAAGCTGTACAAAACGCCATCCAAAACGATGAATTATTTATAGCTGTAATAGATAAAACAGTTGTTGCATCTATGATTTTGAACCATGAATGTACAGATGGGTATGAAACTGCTTCTTGGAATATAAGTGCAACACCAGAAGAAATAATTTCTATACATGCACTTGGTGTATCTGTAAAACAACAGGGTAAAGGGATTTCAAAGCAAATGGTCCAAAAGGCAATTGATTACTGTATGAGCCAAAATATTAAAGCTATTCGATTAGACGTATTAGGTGGCAATATACCTGCTTCAAAATTATATGAATCTATGGGATTTAAATATATAGAAACTCTAAAACTCTTCTATGAAGATACTGGTTTGACTGATTTTCTTTTATATGAATTAGTTTTATAAATTATTGGTATAAGTTTAAAATTATATTATTATAAAAATTAAACTGATTACTTGAATATAAACGTAAAAATAGAGTATAATATAAAAAAAGAGAACTACAATTCTATTGGAACTAGAGTAGTAGCTTCTAAAAAAATGAATTAAACATTATTTGTCTAAACCACTCTCATGGCCTGGACTGCACCCCAAATGTTGGACAATATATTTAATATATTAGCGCCGACAGGAGGGGTTTTTTAATTGGCTAAACTAACATACGAAGACAAGAAGGAAATGATTAGGCTGCATTTAGAGGAACATATAGGATATATAGAAATAGCTAGAAGGTTTAATGTTTCAAAAAAAGTATCTCAAATGTTAATAGAAAAATATAAAGTACATGGTGAACAAGTTCTAATAAAACAAAATAAAAGAAAATTTTCACCCGAGAAAAAACTTGAAATAATAACTCGTGTTATTAATGGAGAATCTAAGAATTCATTAGCTATAGAATATAATATTGAACGTTCAAATATCAGATTATGGCTTAAAAAATATGAAGAATTAGGGTATGATGGTCTTAAAGAGAAATCGAAAGGAAGACCACAATCAATGAAGAAAAAAGAAAACCCAATTGATTTAAATGATAAAGATGCAATTATAAAATCACAACAAGACAGGATTTTAGAACTTGAAGCTGAGGTAGAAGCATTAAAAAAATTGAAAGCCTTAGTTCTACAAAGAAACAAGCCACAAATAAAGAAAAAACAATAGTAATCAATGAACTAAGGCTAAAATATCCATTGTCTATACTACTTAAGGTATTAGATATGTCTAAATCTTCTTATTACTATACTGTAAAAGCAATGAATAAAGAAGATAAAGATGCTGAAATAAAAACAAAAATAAAAACTATTTTTGAAAAAAATAAGGGTAGATATGGATATAGAAGGATTACTTTAACACTTAAAAAACAAGGAGAAAATATCAATCACAAGAAAGTTAAAAGATTAATGAAAGTGTTAGGATTATATGGCATTACTCCAAAAGCAAAATATAAATCATATAAAGGAGATCTAAATGGAACTGTAAAGAATTTATTATTAGATAAGGAAGTAGATGAAATCAATCATAAAACAATTTACAAGCGTAATTTTTCAACAACATCAGTTAACCAAAAATGGACGACAGATGTATCAGAATTTCATATTTCATCAGGCAAATTATATTTGTCTCCAATTCTAGATATGTATAATGATGAAATTATTTCTTATGATATTTCTGAATCTCCAAACTATGCTCAAATTACCAATATGCTTAATCAAGCATTCTGTAAATACGACAATCTTAAAGGTCTGATTATGCATAGTGATCAAGGTTGGCAGTATCAAATGAAATCTTATCATAAAATTTTAAAAGATAAAGGCATTCTTCAATCAATGTCTAGAAAAGGAAACTGTCTTGACAATTCAGTAATGGAGAATTTCTTTGGAAAAATGAAGAATGAGATGTTTTATGGACACGAATATGAATTTAAGACATTAGATCAACTTAAAGAAGCAATGGAAGAATATATTAAATATTACAATGAAGAAAGGATAAAGGTTAAACTAAAAGGCTTAACTCCTTTACAAGCAAGGAATCAAGCCTTATAATTAATCTAAATTATATTGTCCAATTTTATGGGTTCACCACAAAATAGGTGATTTTTAGCTTTTAGTATAAAAGTTAATGATTAAAAATATTTTTATTTAATGAAGGAATTTATAAATTTTAGTAGAAATGTATAAATATAAAAGCCTAGGTCATATTTATGTTTAAATATAAAACAAGAATGTTATTAAAAAAGGTCATATTTATGTTACGTTTAATATGAAACTAAGTGTTATTAAAAGACATTAATACAAGAATATATGTTGTTTTCAATTTGTTATTAATATCGAACTGAGTGTTATTAAAAGGTTGGTGGTGTTGCTAAAGTAGGTTCTTATGTATCAAATTAATATCAAACTAAAAGTTATTAAAAAATACAATAGAAAAGGAGGTTATTTGATATGAGGATAAAAGTAATCGGAGAAATAATATCCAAAACAAACCCTAAAAAGACT
>NZ_JALEXO010000006.1 GCF_022780145.1 Intestinibacter sp. | reverse complement strand
CCGGTGTATATTCATCTATGCTGTATTTGAATATAGCTAAAAACGACAACTTAGATCCAGTGGAGTTTTCTTGGATGAATGTTTCTAAGGAAAAATTATTAAAATGCCTTATTTACTCTGCACTTATGTATATAGGTACTTTTTTGATGACTTTCTTAGCTGGAGTGGTAGGTGTGCTAATAGCTGCACTTGCATCAATATTCATAATGATTTTAGAGGTTTATCTATCTTTTTCAATTTTAGCTATATTAGATACTGATGCACCTATATTAAATGCTATACAAATTAGTATGGATTTAGTTACAGGTAATTTCTTCAAGATTATAGTATTTGGATTGTCCTTTGTAGGATGGTTTATTTTAGGAATATTGACTATGGGTATAGGTCTTGTTTGGGTATTACCTTACTTCAGTATAAGCTTTGCAAATTACTATCTAGAATTGAGAAGAAATAAACCTATGATATAGTTTTTTAGGGTTTTAAACTCAGCTAAAAAGAGGCTAGATATCGATTAGCCTCTTTTTTGTGGTTAGGTTTTATAATTTATTGGGATTTTTTAGATATTTATTTTGTATATATATACCCGCTTTTAAATAAATCAATCAAATTTTATTGCGAAATGGTGGGATAAATGTGGGATGATAGTAAATCGGAAGTATTTTAAAATGCCAAAACCCAGTAATTGCAAAAAAAAGGAGCCCTAAGGCTCCCAAGCTTTTAATTATACACATTAGTCAACATTTCTTTTATATTATTATTATACCCCTATAGTATATAAATAAACATAGTTTTTGCATATTCTTAAAAAATTAAACTTTTTATGCCATAAATCGACGATTATTACTGATATATAATATTTATATTTAGATTTACATAATTTAATAAACCAATTTTTGAACCAAAAAAGCTAGCATCTGCTAGCTTTTAGGCGTTTTCAAATGTATAAATCGCATCTATTCTCGTAAGATAAATAGAGCTATTTTTACATCCTATATATTTTGCATATTTTTTTACTTTTTCTTTTGCTATTTCTAAATCACTTATTTGATCATCTACAAGCTCTTTGATATACATATCCATCAAATACGACTTATAAGGTTTTATATCGTATCCTAGATATTTTGTAAGCCTTTCTATCTCACAGCCAAAATCTCCATCTTCTCTTATTAAAAATTCATAAACATCTTTTCTATAAGGATTTGCCATTATAATTTTTTGGACTATTTTATAGCTATCTGGCTTGCTTATAAAACCGTCCTTGTAATTATTAAAAAGCGCATTTGCCTGTTTTATAGATTCTGCATCTATATAGGACTCTACCTCTGTTACACCGTATTCGATTAAAGCATCTATAACAGCCATGTGTATATTAAAGCAATCTCTATATAAGCTTCTAGATAATCTATCTACAAATGGTTTTATATCAAATAGCTTTGATGTATTTCTTTTGTTTTTATTTACAGAATTTTTTTCTTTAATAAAATTGTTGAAAATGCGTTTAAAATCAAAATACTTTTCACAATATGTCTCTTTAAATATTTTAAAATCTACGACAATTACGTTATAGCTGACTAGAATTTCTACACCTTTTTTTATAGATTGATCGACTAGAGCCTCTGCAAAATTTAAATAATCATCGTTTATTTGTCGAAGTGTAGTTAGATTGTCATTGCAGTAATCTTTAAATTCGTCTCTTGATTTTTGTGCATATTCTAAGAACAATTTTCTTATTGTGTTGTAATTATCTCTTTTTTCGTTGAATTTTACAACTGCACCATTTATATCAAATAAAATCATATAGCAATAACCTCCTTGTAAAAATTTTCATTTGAAAATCTATACTAATTTTTTCGTTATTACTATATTTGATTTTATGGCTTATTTTCCTTTCAAATACAAAATTTGTCTAAAAGTTTTTTAGATAACGCCGAAAACTCCAAAAATAATTGGAATAAACATAGCTGGTAGCAAATTGGCTACTTTTATGTCAGATTTTAATAGTATATTTATACCTAAAGCCAATATAAGTAAGCTTCCGACAGCGTTCATCTCTGTTATAACGCTAGTAGATAGTAGTCCTTTTAGTAAAAAAGAACACAATGCTATAGAACCTTGGTATACAAAAACTGCTGCAGCTGCTAATAAAACACCTATCCCCATAGTAAGAGAGAATAAAAATGCAGAAACTCCATCTAATGCTGATTTTGCATATAGAATTTGATTATCTCCAAATAAACCGCTGTTTAAAGAACCGACTACTGCCATAGCTCCGACACAAAATAGTAAACTAGCTGATACAAATCCCTGTGCTATAGATACTTGTTCGCCTTCACCTTTGTTGAACTTAGCTTCTAGCTTATCTCCAAATTTATTTAAAGCCTTGTCTATATCTACTATTTCTCCTATTATACCTCCTACTACCATAGATACAATGCAAACTATTGCATGCTTACATTCAAGGGCACCTGATATACCCATGTATACTACACAA
>NZ_JALEXO010000339.1 GCF_022780145.1 Intestinibacter sp. | reverse complement strand
CAAGGGAGGATCCCAAAATAGATTTTAATCTATCTTGAAATCCTCCCTTTATGGTTTCAGTGATTTTATTATATCCTTTACAACGTAAAATCTAATCTATAAATTAAATCAACTATAAATCAATATTATTTTTGAATTACATTCACTTTGTCTTCAACTTCTTTGCATACCATAGCTATGAATTCATCTAATGGTAAGCTACCCATTTCGCCTTTATCTCTAGATCTAACAGAAACAGCTTTTGCTTCAACTTCTTTTTCACCTACAACTAGCATATAAGGAACTTTTTCTAATTGAGCTTCTCTTATCTTGAATCCTATTTTTTCTGCTCTGTCGTCTATTTCAACTCTTAAGCCCTTAGCAAATAATGCATCTTTAACTTCTTGAGCATAATCGTTGAATTTATCAGATATAGGAAGTATTTTAACTTGAACTGGAGCTATCCAAACTGGGAATTTACCAGCATAATGTTCAGTTAATACACCTATGAATCTTTCTATACTACCTAATAAAACTCTGTGTATCATAACTGGTCTATGTTTTTCACCATCTTGACCTATATAAGTAGCATCAAATCTTTGAGGTAATTGCATGTCTAATTGGATAGTACCACATTGCCATGTTCTTCCTAAGCAGTCTCTTAAGTGGAAGTCTATTTTTGGTCCGTAGAATGCTCCATCACCTTCGTTTATTTCATAAGGTAATTCTAGATATTCTAATGCATCTCTTAAACCATTTTCTGCTACTTCCCATTCTTCATCAGTACCCATAGAATCTTCTGGTCTAGTAGATAATTCTATAGTATATTCGAATCCAAATACTTTATAAACACGGTCTATAAGTTGAACAACACCGATTATTTCATCTTTTATTTGTTCTGGTAGCATGAATATATGTGCATCATCTTGAGTGAATGCTCTAACTCTCATAAGACCATGTAAAGCACCTGATAATTCATGTCTATGAACTCTACCAAGCTCAGCAACTCTCATTGGGAAATCTCTATAAGAGTGTGGTTTAGAATTATAGTAAATTAATCCACCTGGGCAGTTCATTGGTTTTATAGCATAGTCTTGGTCATCTATTTGTACAGTGTACATATTTTCTTTGTAGTGATACCAGTGTCCTGAAGTTTCCCATAATTTTCTGTTTAAGATTATTGGAGTTTCTATTTCAACATATCCAGCTTCTCTATGAACTTGTCTCCAGAAATCTAATAATGCATTTTTAAGTGCCATACCTTTTGGCATGAATAATGGGAATCCTGGTCCTTCTTCTGGTACCATGAATAATTCTAATTCTTTACCTAATTTTCTATGGTCTCTCTTCTTAGCTTCTTCCATTAAATGTAGGTATTCTTCTAAATCTTTATTTTTTTCGAAAGAAGTACCGTAGATTCTTTGAAGCATCTTGTTCTTTTCATCGCCACGCCAATAAGCACCTGCAACGTTTAATAATTTTACTGCTTTAACTTTCTTAGTTGATGGAAGATGTGGTCCTCTACATAAATCAGTGAAATCACCTTGTTTGTAGAATGATATTACTTCACCTTCTGGTAATTCTTCTATTAATTCAACTTTGTATATTTCTCCATTGTCTTTAGCCCATTTTAAAGCTTCTTCCTTTGGAAGTTCAAATCTTTCTATTTTTAAATCTTCTTTAGCTATTTTTTTCATTTCATCTTCTATTTTAGCTAAATCATCTTCTGTTATTCTATGTTCTAAATCTATATCATAATAGAATCCATTTTCTATACTTGGTCCTATAGCAAGCTTAACATCTGGATATAATCTCTTTAGAGCTTGAGCTAATATATGAGCTGATGTATGTCTAAATACATCCTTACCTTCTTGATCTTCAAATTTGAATAAATTTAATTCACAGTCTTCACTTACTTCATAGTCAAGTCCTACAGTTTCACCATTAACTGAAGCTGCAACAACTGCTCTAGCTAAACCTTCACTTATAGATTTAGCGATATCTAATACTGATACTTTGCCTTCAAATTCTTTAACAGAACCGTCTTTTAATGTAACTTTAATCATTTTTTGCCTCCTATAATTTTATATCCCAAAATAAATTTTAAATTTATAGTTAATCTAAAATAAAAAAACTCGTCCCTAAAAGTTGGGACGAGTATTATTTCGTGGTTCCACCCAAGTTGATTTACTTTATAAAATAAACCCTCTTGACGACTATAAGGTAGTCAACCGAACACTTTCACACTTTGTGCTAATAAGTTCTGCTCTAAGGTAGTTTTTCAATTTGATTATTTTATAAGGCTTACAGCCAATGACCTTACTCTCTGATAAAATAAAATTCAAATTTACTTGTCCTCTTCATCGCAAAATATTTTAATTACTTTAACTATTATGATTAAGATTATAACAGATACTCAAAAATCATTCAACCTTAAATATCAACAAAATTTTATATAAAATCATAAATTTTTATTTTTTGTGAAAAAGTTTTCTTTAACATAACTACTGTTTAAAAGTAACTTTAACATTATTTTCAAATATTATTTTTATATTTTCTATAATTTCCTCAGAAATCTCATCTCTTAAATCGTCTATTATCTCGATTTTCTTAGGACATAAGTTTATCAAAGTGCTTATTAAAAAATCTTCGTAATTTAAATCCTCTTTGATAATCATACTTATCATTTTTTCAGTATTATTATCTTTTATCTCGATTCTATTTTGATCGTAAAATTTAAAATTACCATCTTCCATTATATGTATTATCAATAAATCAATTTTACTATCTTGCGATTCTATAAAATATTTTAACGTATTTATAAATTGATTTTTATCCCTTTTTATTAAATATTCTTCGAGCGCTATATCGCTAATTATAGATATATACACCATAAAATCCCTCATTCGAAATCTAAAAAATCCATCTATATTGAGCGATTCTCCTGTATCTATAATTTCAACTAATTTATTGTAAATTGTATTTATTATAAATGGTTCTTTCTTGTCTAGTAAATATTTAGCCTCTAGATATACTTTGTCCTTTTCCTCATCATTTAAATTTCTGTAATTGCTCCATATGTATTCTTTTAAATTTTTGTTTTTTAATATAATCAAAATTAGCTCTATGATTTTATTTATTGTCTCTTCTTTATTTTCCATATCTATATTTACTACTAAATCTCTTAATTGTTCGTTACATATAATATACTTCTCTCTATTATCCTTCATAAATAAATTCACTAAATCATCATGCTGTGGTGAGTAATTTATATGTATCATCTTATTTGTCAATATTATCGTCCCTTTCTGTCAAATCAAAGGATAAGTTGAAATATATCTATATAGTATTATGTCTATTTTTTATTATTTAATTCATTTTTTATATGGAAAATTATGTTATGTTATTTTAATACATCTGGATTTTGAGATACTTCTATTGCACTAAGTACTAAGGCTTTTATTGATTTTTGAAGTCTATCGTGTGCAACTTCACTATCTGCAACCTTTAAAAATCCTTCTTCATGTACAAATATTGGTTTGCCTTCAGTAGCTTCTATTTCGCAATAGTAAGTTGGGCAAACATGAGAAACATTTCCTATATCACTTGAACCAGAGCTTCCTTCTGGCTTTGTAAATTCAGTAATTCCTGATTTTATTAGGTTTTTCTCAACTATTTTTCTTAAGTTTTGATTGTTTACTAAATCATCAAATGAATTTTCAAAATTTGTGTAAGATAACTTAGCTCCAGTCATAAGTGATGCACCTTTTGCACAGTTTATAACTTTTTGAGTTAATGTATCTAGATATTCTCTCTTTTGGGCTCTTATAGTTATTCTGCATTGTGCCTTGTGTGGAATTATGTTAGGAGCTTGACCTCCATTAGTTATAATTCCATGTATTCTAGCATCTGGAGTTATGTGTTGTCTAAGTGCATTTATACCTGCATATGTAAGCTGTACTGCATCAAGAGCATTTACTCCCATATGAGGGAAAGCTGCTGCATGTGCTGCAACCCCTTCGAAAGAGAATTCTATAGAATCCATAGCCAACGCTATTGGATCTAAGTTATTTACTCCTCCTAAATGCATTTGGAAAACTGCATCTATATCGTCAAATGCACCTCTATCTACCATATCACACTTAGCCCCTACTGTCTCTTCAGCAGGTGTACCCATAAATACTATAGTTCCTTTAAATAAATCCTTTAATTTGCTAAGAGATACGCAAGCGCCATAAGTCAACGCTGCAATCCAGTTGTGCCCACATGCGTGACCATTTTGGTCGTGGTTTTCTCCATACCCTGGAAGAGCATCGTACTCTGCAAGAAATGCTATTTTAGGTCCATCACCACATTTTAAATCAGCTCTAAAAGCTGTCTCTATATCACAATAAGGATATTGAACCTCAAATCCATGTTCTGCAATTTTATCAACTAAATATTTTGATGATATATATTCTTTGTCTCCTAATTCAGGATGATCAAATATAAATTTACTAACTTGTTCAAATTCAGGTGAAAGCTTTTCTACTGTATCAAAAACTATTTTTTCCATTTCTATTCCTCCGTATACAATTATTTCTAATATAAATTGTATCACTCCGAAAAGCTAGAATAAAGAAAAAGTACCATGCTCTTTTCAAACATGGTACTTTTATTTTATCGTTCACCTTTTTTATATGGATTACCTAAAGCCGCTGGTGCCTTCGATGTTTTAACAAATAAAACTAACATTATTAATGTAACTACATAGGGCAACATAGATAATAGATTTTCGTTTATATTTATTCCTAATGTTGGATTTCCTAAATAAACTGTAAGTCCTGTCGAAAATCCGAATAATATACAAGCTGCTCCAGCCCACTGTGGTCTCCATTTACCAAATATAACAGCAGCTAAAGCTATATATCCTTGTCCAGATATTAAAGACGGTCTAAATGTTGAAACTATCGCCAAGCTCATAGACGCCCCACCTAAGCCGGCAAGTATTCCCGAAAGTATTACACTTATATATCTTACCTTCGATACATTTATACCCAAAGTATCAGCTGCACCTGGATGCTCACCAACTGCTCTTATTCTAAGACCAAACTTAGTCTTATACAATACAAACCAAACTACAAATATCATAGCCAATGCTATATAAGTAGTTGCGTAAGTATTAAATATAGTATCTAATATACTTCCATATTCAAAAACTCCATTAAAAGGTCTTGGTATTTTATTTTCCATAGGTATAGTCGGAGTTGTAACTGAACCATTGAATAATATTTTAGATGTAAATAACGCAACACCTGGAGCCAAAAGATTTATCGCAACACCCGATATAGTGTGATCTGCATTAAAGCTTACAGTTGCAATCGCATGTATCAACGCAAATAAACCTCCTGCTATTCCTCCTATTAAAAATGCTATCCATGGATTACCAGTTAAAACACCTGCTGTCGCTCCAGCAAATGCTCCAATTGTCATCATACCTTCAAGTCCTATATTTACTATACCTGAATTCTCCGAGAATATTCCACCAAGCGCTGTAAATATAAGAGGAGTAGAATACATCAATGTTGTACTAAGGATTATTGCTAAATCATTCATTATTTACTACCCCCTTTACTTGTTCTTTTTTGTCTCATTTTTAAATACAAAATTCTAATAACACTAGTCAATGCTATAAAGTAGACTATAGATCCGATAATTATATTGACTACTTCAGATGGAGCTCCAACTGATTGCATCTTCGTTCCACCGTATTTAAATGCACCGAATAATAGCCCTGAGAAAATAACTCCAATAGGATTGTTGTTAGCGATAAGTGCAACAGCTATACCATCGAATCCATATCCCTCTTGTGCTGGAAGTACTGTTATGACATTAGTTACGCCCATAACCTGTATTGCTCCAGCTATTGCAGCTAATAAGCCAGCTATTGCCATAGATTTTACCATAGAGCTTCTTATATTTATACCTGCATACTCAGCTCCAAACTTGTTAAATCCAACTGCTCTAAGCTCAAATCCTAGGGTTGTTTTTTTCAATATAAATGCAATTATAAGAACTAGCACTATAGATATTACAATACCCCAGTTTACACTAGTAGCTGGACCAACTAAGCTCTTCATCCAATCTATGCTTATTTTAGCACTGTCCTTTATTGGAACTGATGTCTCACTGTTAGGTACCTTCAACCATGTAGTCATCAGTACAAAATTACTAAAATAAAATGCTATCCAGTTCAGCATAATATTTGATATAACTTCATTTATTCCAAATCTAGCCTTCAGCCAGCCTGATATACCTCCCCATAAAGCACCTGCTAAAGCAGCTGATATCAAAGTAAGAGGTATGTGTATAAATGCTGGTAAATCTACTCCAGCACCAACTAATACTGCAACTAACGCTCCTATTATAAACTGTCCTTCAGCACCTATATTAAAAAGTCCTGTTTTGTATGCAAATGCAATAGATAAACCCGTAAGTATTAGCGGTGTACCTCTGATTATAGTCCATGCTATATACTTAGGTTTTCCTATTATACCTTCTATTAACGCACTGTAAACTGTAATAGGATTGTGTCCAGAAAGAATCAACGCTATAGCTCCGACTAAAAGACCTAAAACAACAGATGCTATTGAAAATATAAAGGTATCATTTATTATTTTTTTGCTTTTAAATAGTCTATTTTCCACTGTAAGCACCTCCTGCCATCATAAGTCCTAGAGTATTTTCGTCTGTTTCATCGGCATTTACAATACCAACTATTTTGCCTTCGTACATTACTGCGATTCTATCAGATACATTCATTACTTCGTCTAGTTCTAGAGAAACTAATAAAACTGCATTTCCTGCATCTCTTTGCTCTACCAATGATTTATGAACAAACTCTATAGCCCCAACATCTAGCCCTCTCGTAGGTTGAGTCGCTATTAAAAGCTGTGGCTCGTGATTTTCTTGTCTAGACATTTCTATGTTGTTTACTTCTCTACCGATTATTATCTTTTGTTGATTTCCACCAGAAAGCGCTCTTGTTCTCTGTGTATAATCTGTAGGTCTAACGTCAAATCTAGAAATTATAGACTTAGCATGTTCATTCATAGCTTCTTGATTTATTATGAAATTTTTAGAAAATCTATCTTCTTTATAATTTTGTAAAATCGTATTTTCTGCTACTGTAAAGTCTAGTACTAGACCTCTTTTATGTCTATCCTCAGGTATATTTTTTATACCCTTTTTAAATATTTGCTTTGGCGTGTTGTTTTTGACTTCTTTGCCGTTTATCTTTATACTTCCGCTGTGAGACTTTCTAAGTCCTGTCAACGCCTCAACTAGCTCGCTCTGCCCATTTCCATCTATACCAGCTATTCCAAGTATTTCTCCTGCTTTTACTTCTAATGATAGATTGTCTACAGCGTTTATTTTTCTATTGTCCTTTACTACTAAGTTTTCTATTTTTAGTACTGTATCTGTTGGCTCAGATGGTTTCTTGTCGACTTTGAAATTAACCTCTCTACCGACCATCATAGTCGCTAAATCATCCTCTGTTACCTCGTCAACTTTTACAGTATCGATATATTTTCCACGTCTTATAATCGTGCAATGATCTGCTATCGCTTTTATTTCCTTTAATTTATGTGTGATTATAATTACTGATTTTCCTTCTTTAGTTAAATTTCTGATTATTTTTATTAAATCTTCTATCTCTTGTGGTGTTAAAACAGCTGTCGGTTCGTCTAGTATAAGCATATCCGCACCTCTATATAGAGCCTTTAATATCTCTACTCTCTGCTGCATTCCAACTGATATATCGTCTATTTTAGCCATAGGATCTACTGATAGACCGTATTTTTTAGATAATTCTTCTACATCTTTGATGGCCTTTTTCATATCTAAAGCTCCCATAAATTTAGTAGTTTCACTTCCTAAAATTATGTTTTGAGCAACTGTAAAAGTTCCAATCAGCATGAAATGCTGATGAACCATACCGATTCCCTTTTCGATAGCAACTGTAGGATTTTCTATATTTGTCAGCTCTCCATTAATATAGATTTCACCTGAAGTCGGAGTATATAGCCCGTATAAAATATTCATTAAAGTTGATTTTCCTGCCCCATTTTCTCCTAAAAGAGCATGAATCTCACCTTTATGTACAGTCAAATTTATATTGTCATTTGCTACAAAATCGCCAAACTTTTTAGTTATATTTTTCATTTGTATACTTTTATGACTGTAATCTATATAACTATTTTCCATGATATACCTCCTTGCTATTCTCCAAATATTTGTTTATATTCTTCGGCATTTTCTGGAACAGTTATTTCACCATCTTTAATCTTTTGAGCTTCCTTTTCAACATAGTCAAGTATATCCTTTGGAACGTTTTTGTCAGTACTATCTGCTATACCTACACCGCCACTAGCAAGTGTATTTACTACAACCTGACCGCCTTTATAAGTTCCATCTATTAATTGACCTATTAAATTGATAACTGATACATCTATGTTTTTTACTGCTGATGTTATTACATTATCTGGAGCTAAATCATTTTGGTCTGTATCAACACCTATAGCCATTTTGTCGTTTTCCTTAGCTGCTTCTATCGCTCCTGTACCTACTGCTCCTGCTGCTGTGAATATAACATCTACACCGTCTTTATGCATTTGATTTGCTATAGATTTTCCTAATGCAGAATCATTGAAGCTGTTTGCACATCTATCTATTACTTCACAATCTGGGTTAGCAGTCTTAACTCCTGCTTTGTATCCATATCTAAATCTATTTAACACTACACTGTCCATTCCAGAAATATATGCAACCTTGTTTGTTTTAGTCATTTTACCTGCTATTAAGCCTGCTAAATATGATGCTGTATTGTCTTCATATACTAATGAAGTCACATTTTCTGGTTGTTTTTCATATGCGTGGTCTATTATCGCAAATTGCTTTTCAGGATAATTTTCTGCTGCTGTTTCTATAGCATCGGCAGTTTTATAACCAACACCAATTATCAAGTCTAAATCCTCTTCTACAAAAGTCTCTATGTTTGGAGCATAGTCTGCATCCTGATTAGATTCTAAGTATTTTACTTGAACCTTGTCCTTACCGTATTTTTCTTCGGCCTTTTGTAATCCCTCCCAAGTAGATTGATTAAAGGATTCATCATTAACACCACCTGTATCAGTGATCATCCCTATTTTATATATTTTCCCATCTTCAGATACATTATCTGTATTTCCTTTATTAGTACATCCAACTGATAACGAACTTATCATCGTAACTATAAGTCCCATTGCAAGTATTTTCTTTAATTGCATATTATCCTCCTAAAGCTGTCTATTATATTGTTATTTTGTGCAAATTTTTGTATATTATTTATAACTAGATTGATATTTTGATTTTAAATAAATAACTATCAAGTATCTCTACTCAATAGCTATTTATTCAAAAATTATTTTCCAACTATTTCTTGGTATTCTTTTTCATTTGATGGAACTTTAATTTCTCCATCTTTTATTTTTTGAGCTTCTGCTTCAACATAATCCATAATGTCTTTTGGTACATTTTTGCTTGTTGTATCAGATAATCCAACTCCACCACTAGCAAGTGTATTTACTACAACCTCGCCGCCTTTGTAAGTTCCGTCAATCATTTGTCCGACTAAATCGATAATTGATACATCTATGTTTTTCATAGTTGATGTGATTATGTTGTCTGGTGCTAGAGGGCTTTGATCTACATCGACACCTATAGCCATTTTGTTGTTTTCCTTAGCTGCTTCTATTGCTCCTGTACCTACTGCTCCTGCTGCTGTGAATATAATGTCTACTCCATCCTTATGCATTTGGTTTGCTATAGATTTTCCTAATGCTGAATCGCTGAAAGTATTGGCATATCTAGCTATAATTTCACAATTTGGGTTTGCAGCCTTAATACCTGCTTTATATCCATATTCAAACTTAGCTAATACCGGACTCTCTATACCACCTATGAATGCTACTTTATTTGTCTTAGTCATTTTACCTGCTATTAATCCTGCTAAATAAGATGCTGTGTTATCTTCATACATTAATGATGTAACATTTTCTGGTTGTTTTTCATATGAGTGATCTATTATTGCAAATTCTGTATCAGGGTAGTTTTTAGCTGCTGTCTCTACTGCATCAGCCATTTTATATCCTACCCCAATTATTAAATCTAAATCTTCTTCTACAAATGTCTCTATATTTGGTATATAATCAGCTTCTTGAGTAGATTCTACATATTTTACTTGTACTTTATCTTTGCCGTATTTTTCTTCAGCCTTTTGTAGACCTTCCCAAGTAGATTGGTTGAAAGATTCGTCATGTACCCCTCCTGTATCGGATATCATACCTATTTTATATACATTCTCTTCTTTCGACGCATTATTACCGCCACATCCAACTAGTAATGAACCCATCATAACTATTGAAAGTCCTGTCATAAATAATTTCTTAAATTGCATATTTTCCTCCTGTAGTTGTCTATTATTTACTGTTTTTATTTTGTGCAAATTTCTATATATTATTTATAAGTCAAATTAATCTTATTTAAGCTACACTATTTTAAATATAATTATATATTTAAATTAATATACTTGTTTTATATGTCGAAATAGCACGAATTTTTATGTATTTACATTATCCTATTTTCTATTTAAAAAATCAATACTTATTTTTTATCTTTTAAATTTTTATTCGTATTTTGCCATAAAAAAATAAGCTGCAAAATAAATATTTACTTTACAGCTTATTTAAATAATCCTATGTATTTATATATTATTTTTTAAAACTTAATATTCCTAAAACTCCAGGTCCTGAATGCGAACCTATACAAGATCCTATTCTAAATGATCCTATTTTTTCAGGATTGTATTTTTGTTTTAAAGCCTCTATTAATGCATCTCTTTCTTTTATATTATCCATATAACCGACATACATAACTTTGTTGTCGATTTGACCATTAGTTAATTCATCTGTAGTTTCAATTAATTTACTTATAACATTCTTCTTCCCTCGAACTTGACCTAGTTGACTAACTAAACCATCCTTTACCTCACATATAGGCTTTACATTTAATATATTACCTAAAACAGCCTTTGTAGAAGATATTCTTCCTCCTTTTTGAAGGTGATTTAAAGAATCTATAGAGAACACTAGACAGTATTTTTCTTTTATTAAATCAAGCTCTGGTATTATTTCTTCAACAGTCTTACCTTGTTCAGCTAGCTCAGCAGCTCTTAATACAAATATCCCTGCTCCAAAAGTTAAATTACTTGCATCGTATAAATGTATATCTCCTTCTGTATCATTTTTAGCCATAACTGCACTTTGATAGCTTCCTGTAGCATTTGCTGATGCTGCTATGTAGAAAATTGTTTTTCCTTCAGCTATATATTTGTCAAATACAGTTTTAAATTGTCCATATGTTACTTGTGATGTCTTTGGATATACTTTTTTATCTTTTAATATTTTATAAAATTCATCTAACTCAAAATCTATTCCATCTTTATATTCTTTATCTTCTAATATTACAGTTAAAGGTAAAACCTCTATATCGTACTTTTCTATTTGTTCTTTAGTTAAATCTGACATACTGTCACAAATTATTTTTATCTTGCTCATAGTTAAAAACTCCTTTATTATAAAATTGTTATCTCATTCCTGGATATCCAATTTGTCTCATAGCTTCATATACTACTATAGCAACAGAATTTGATAAATTTAAACATCTCGCCTTTTCCAAATTCAACATAGGTATTCTAATACAATTTTCAATATTTTTTTCTATTAAATCATTTGGTAATCCCTTTGTTTCTTTTCCAAATACCAAAAAGCATCCGTCTTCATATTCTACATCTGAGTGAGCCTTAGTCGCTTTTGTTGTCGCAAAATAGTATTTTGCATCTGGGTATTTTTCTTGCAATTCCTCAAAGCTATCGTAATATCTAATTTCTGAAATATCCCAATAATCAAGTCCACATCTTTTTAAATATTTATCCTTTAATGAAAATCCTAAAGGTCTTATCAAATGTAAAGTTGTACCTGTATTTGCACAAGTTCTTATTATATTTCCAGTATTTTGAGGTATTTCAGGTTCTACTAATACAACATTTAATGACATTTTTTCCTCCTTATACTATTATACTTATTAGTTCTTTGCATAAAAATTTTTATAAAATTATAAACCTAAACTTTATTATATCAAAAAAAGCTATTATTTAAAAATTTCATTGATTTATATAGTTAGTGTTTTTATTATTTATTCCTTCTTATTATTTCGTCACGAGGCGGATAATAGCTTGTATTTATTAATTCCTTTTTTAAAACTTCTCCCTCCAATTTATATAAACGAAAAGTATTTACAGTATATCCTAATTTTCCCTCTTGTTCAACTATTTCTGTTCCTTTTTGTAGACTAGAATCCTGCTTATATACTTTTTTATTTTTAATTACCTTTGCTATTTCCGTTTTAATTTCTATATTTTTTTTATCTTCTTTATTTCCATATATGCTCGATACAATCCTTCCTTCAAAAACCTGATTGTATATTATTATTGGAGTTTTATTTTTATTTTCAAATATAAAATCTATATATCCATATGATACAGTCGCATCTCTTCCCTTATTAGCATATACACTTGGTATCGAATGATTTGTCACATCAATTATATCCATTCCTGCATATAATGCCGCATTATAAATAGTAGTGGAAACTTGACATATTCCACCACCTAGTCCTGTATTTGGTTTTCCGTTCAAAATAATTGGAGCGTTTTTTAGCTTGCTTCTAGCTCCATTGTTTTCTAATGTATTATTGAAAGAGAATTTCTCATCTGTATCTATAATTACATTACTGGTTGAATTCGCAGCTACATTTATATTATCAACTCTATTTGTGTTATTAGGGTTAAAATATGTTTCATAAACTCCTAATAAGGTGTTTATTTTTTTTAATTGAGCATAGGTATATTTTGGAGCTAGAGTTTTTATTGGAATTTCAACCTTTCCACAATCTAAATTTTTTATTTTATAAATTATAATCTCCTTTAATTTGTCCTTGTCTATAGATTGTCCATAACTTTCGTGAGTCAAAACTATATCTCCATTAGAAATTTTAGCAGTTGCATCTACTGGAGATATATAAATTTTTAAATTGAGGTCCTCTATTAATTTATCTATTTTAGAAGTATTATAACTAAAATTAAATCGAATTATTTGTTTATTGCCTTTACTCAAGTTTATTCTTGTTTTTATATTTGAAATTATATCTTCATTTCTGCCTACTTTGTATGCCTGATCAATTAAATTATCTACTTTATAATCTACATCAAATGTACCTTTGTCTATTATTATCTCTTGATTTTTATAAATTAATACAAAACATCTATTTTCTTCTATATAAGAATTTAATTTTTCTTTTGCTTCTTTTCTAGTTAAACCTGATAAATCTATATTTTGAACGTACACATTTTTATAAATTTTTTCATTAAAATTAAAAGCATTTACTACATTTGCTTTTGCTATTATAAAAACAATTACTAATATTACTAAAAGTCCAAGTCTCTTCAACGCCGTCATCCTTCCTTTATAGTAAATAATAGTATCCTCAAATAAATTCCTACTTTATTTCATTATTATAATAATCGCAATCCTCTTTTATCGGACATATATCACATTCTGGCTTTCTAGCCTTGCACATTCTTCTCCCGTGGAATATAAATAGATGATGCGAATGAGACCATCTATTTTTAGGAATAGCTTCCATCAATGCAAACTCTGTTTTTTCTGGAGTCTTAGTGTTTACGATTCCTATTCTATTTGTAACTCTAAATACGTGTGTATCAACTGCTATAGCATCGTGGTTGAAGGCATTGCTTAAAACTACATCAGCAGTTTTTCTACCAACTCCAGGCAGTGTAGTCAATTCCTTTAAAGTTTGAGGTACTTCTCCACCGAAGTTCTCGCATATCATTCTAGATGTTTCTCTTATTTTTTTTGATTTACTCTTGTAAAGCCCACAGCTTCTTATTTCTTCACTTATTTGTTCTTCTGTTAAATTTGCAAATTGCTCTGGTGTATTGTACTTTGCAAATAATTCCTTAGTTACCTTGTTAACTCTAACATCTGTACATTGCGCAGACAATATAGTTGCTACTAAAAGCTCAAATGGAGTTTCGTATTTTAGCTCACATTGAGCATCTGGATATGTTTCTTCTAATTTATCTAATATTTTATTTACATCTTTCATCTTTTGTCCCCCTTGCTTATTCAATTCTATTTTATAGGCTTAAATTTAAAACTACAATACATTTAAAATTCTAAACTCAACCTTTTTTAATTTCATCTATAAATTTATTATCTATAAAATCACTCAATATATTACAAAATATTTTATTTATATTTTTCCTCTCTCGTCAAAAAAAATCAATTTTGAGCGTAGTAATATTCCCAAAATTGATTTTTTAATCTTTCAATTTAAATAATATTTATATTATAAAATTATATCTCTTTACTCTTAAACTTGCTATATTTTGTTAATTTCTCCATAGATAATTTTTTTATAGTATCAAATTTTTCATCTGTTAATATTTCCATAGCTTCTTCTACTTTATTTACTTTATAAATATAAAATTTTTTGTTTCTTATAGCTTCTTCTACTTCATCACATAGTACTAAATTATCCTCATTATTAGCAGGAATAATCACTCCCTGATCACCTGTAAGGCCTTTGTTCTTGCAGCAATAATAAAAGCCTTCTACCTTTTTAGTTATTCCTCCTACAACCTGAACCTGGCCCTTTTGATTGATAGAGCCCGTAACTGCAATATTTTGTTTGATTCCAACATCGCTCAAGGAGGATAACAAAGCATATAATTCGGCAGATGATGCACTATCTCCATCGACACCACCGTAATTTTGTTCAAAACAAATATATGCATTTAAAGATAACGGAAATTCCTGTGCAAAATTTTCTGCTAAATATCCTTCTAATATTAATACCCCTTTATTATGAATAGAACCACTCATTTTAACTTCTCTTTCAATATTTACAATACCTCTACTTCCACAAGCTGTTGTGACTGTTATTCTAGATGGTTTTCCAAATGAATGCTCACCTGTACTCAGCACAGATAATCCATTTATTACGCCAACTTGCTTTCCTTTTATCTCTATTAATGTATTCTCTCTATTATAGGATTCATCTATTTTTTCTTCTATTTTATTTATTCTGCGTTTTTTTTCATATATAGCCTTTTCTATATGATTTTCCTCTATATACTCTGAATTATCCATGCATGCATATAAATTTCCTTCATTTATTATTTCCATTATTTTATTAAAATTTGTAGATAATTTATTTTTGTCCTCAACCATTTTCATACTTTGATCTATTACCTTTTTGACAGCCTCATAAGTGAGATGCTTATAATTATTTTTCCTACATTGATATGAAATAAATCCACTTAGTGCATCTTCATTTTCTTCTGTTTTATCCATTTCATCATCAAAGTCGACAAATACCTTAAAATACTTCATAAATTCAGGGTCATAATAGTAGATAAGATTGTATAAATAATGACTGCCTATAAGAATAATTTTTAAATCTAGCGGAATTGGAGTTGGAGTTATAAATCCTTGACCTTCTATTTCTATTTGGCCGCTTTTCATAGTTTGCTTTAATATTTCCCATGAATTTGAATATCTTAAAATCTGATCTGCATATAAAATCAAATATCCTCCATTTGCTTTGTGAATTGAGCCCGGTATTATTTTATTAAAATCTGTTTTTAGATTTCCATTTTGATATTCATATTCTGCTTTTCCAAATAAGTTGCTCGGTTTTGGATTATTTTCTATAATTATAGGAGAAAAATTTTCTTTACTTACAAATAAATTAACCTCATATTTTGAAAAATGATTTTTATCGTATTTTTCCTTTAAATCCTCCTCATCTAAATAAAATAGATATATATACTCTAAAATATCATCTTGTAAATCATTTAGATATTCCACTACCTTTTCGTTGTCAATATATTTATCCTTGAATTCCTTTAAATAAGGTAATACTACCATCCTTCCGATTTGGCTCTCTGTATCGACTACAGCCTGCTTTATTCGTTCTTCTAATTCCTTTAATTTGTACAAAACCTGTATTACCATCTCTTCCAATTCTGTTTTTGTCTTATAAAATTCCTCTGCTGAAGTTTCCTCCTCGTATTTATCATCTATAGGAACAAATATAAAGCTAGAACTACTGCTCTTTAGCTTAAATCCCCTTTCCTTTCCATATTGCTTTACACTTTTCAATAGCTTTTCTTTTTCAATTTCATAAGTCTGAAGTAGCCTATTTTTTGTCAATTCATATTCCTCATTTTCAAATGCATCACTGATTTTATCTGTTAAATCATCGATTAAATGCCTCATATCATCTTTAAATTCCTTTCCTTTTCCAGCAGGAAAATCTACCGCAATAGGACATCTAGGATTTTTAAAATTATATACATAGCACCAATCTTTAATTCTATTTTCATCTATCTGCTGTGATTTTATTGCCTTTACCGTGTAAGTAATTCTTCCACTTCCACAATTTCCTGAAACATATATATTATAAGCTGGATTGTTCATTTTTAAACCTAATGTCATCGCTCTTACTGCCCTCTCTTGACCGATAATACCATCATTAGGTTCTACTTCAGAAGTATTACTAAATTTTTTCATAGTCCTCTCACCTCAACACAATAATATTTTCAACTTATTTAATTATATGTTTCAGTCTCATTATTAATTATGAATATTTATTTTATTTAGCAAATTTTTTAAAGGTTAATTTTATTTTTGTCTAAAATTATATCCATATTTCTCTTGATAATTTTTCTACCTCTCCAGCTAAATGCCTTGTTTTTATATCTTCTTTTAAATTCTTTATTTGAAATTTCATCGATTTCATTTTTATCTAGCTTTGTAATTATATTTTGGTTAAATTCTTCTATTTTTGTAATTTCTATATCTTTATTATGTGGACAAATATCTTGGCATATATCACAGCCAAAAATTTTTCCATTTTGTCGTAGCAATCTTATTTCATCCTCCGATAATTCTTCTTTTTTCTGAGTTATATACGAAAGACATTTTCTCGGATTCATCTCAAAATCACCTAAAATCGCATTTCCTGGACAACTTTTGACGCATTTATTACATTTTATACAAGTTTTATCAATAGGCCCATCAGCTGCGAAATTATAATTATTTACAATATACGCTATAAAAATATAAGAACCATACTTATCCGTGATTATATTATTATTTACTCCAAAATAACCTATTCCACTTAAATACGCTAAATATCTATCTACTAGAGGTCCATTATCTGCAAAAATTTCATATTCGAAATTCTCGACCTCCTTTTGAATCTCCATACATATCTCTGTCAAAATCTTCTTTGTGACAATATGATAATCCTCTCCATAACAGTATTTAGATATATTGGCATCTTCACATTCACCAATATAATATGGAAACGCACAAACGATTATCGATTTAGCTTCCTCCATTATCAATTTAGGATTTATTCTCTTTTGAATATCCTCCTCTTCCATTCCTGTTAGATGACCTTTTTGCTTTCTATCTTCTAAAATCTTTTCCAAATCAAAATAAGGTCCAACAGGCGCAATTCCCATAATATCTATATTTTTACTCTCGCAAATTTTTTTCAATCTGTCTTTATTCATAAAATATCCTTTCATAAATTGCAATTTCGACTTATAATAACTAAAGGTAAGGGAGTGATAATTTGATAAAAATAACAATCCCAGGTCGACCTATTAGTAAGTCTAATTTTAAACTTCATAATATTCATGGTCAAGCCTGGATGCCAGCAAAAGGAAAGCATTCTAAATATTTAGCTTATGAAAATATGATTGCAGGATATATAAATCAACAATATCAAGGTGAACAGATAGAAGAGGATCTAATTACTGTTTTAAAATTATACTTCCCAGATAGACGAAGAGGCGATTTACACAACTACCCTAAGAGCATCTGTGATGGAATCGAAAAAAGCGGAATGATAAAAAACGACAAACAGCTTAGACCTGTTTTGCTATTTGACTATATAGATAAAGAAAATCCCCGCGTTGAAATCTATCTATATCCTGTATCTAAATACGATGTATCATATGAAATAACAGAAAAATAAATATACTTAGATACTTATAGGAGATGATAATATGTGGATTTTATATGCATTTGCTTCTTCGATATTTGCAGGGTTAACGGCAATATTATCAAAAATAGGAATAAAAAATACAGATTCTAATCTAGCTACAGCAATTAGAACAACTGTCGTCTTGGCTTTTTCCTGCTTGATGGTATTTATTGTAGGCTCTCAAAATCAGATAACCGATATAAGTACAAAGACAATGTCTTTTTTAATATTATCTGGTTTGGCTACAGGTGGATCATGGCTTTGCTACTTCAAGGCGCTACAATTAGGAAATGTAAACAAGGTCACACCTATAGATAAGTCGAGTACTGTATTGACTATGATTTTAGCCACAATATTTTTAGGCGAAAAACTCACAGCAATCAAAGCTATATGTATTGCATTGATAGGCATTGGTACATATATGATGATTGAAAAAAAGGACATTGAAGAAAATAAAAATGAAAAAAATAGCTGGCTTTTCTACGCTATTTTATCGGCAGTATTTGCGAGTCTTACATCAATTCTCGGCAAAGTAGGTATCGAAGGAATCGAATCAAACTTAGGTACATCTATAAGAACTGTTGTCGTTCTAATAATGGCGTGGGTAATAGTATTTGCAACAAAAAAACAATCTCAAATACATTCTATCGATACAAAAAGCTGGATATATCTGATTTTATCTGGATTTGCGACTGGAGGCTCTTGGCTTTGTTATTATAAGGCTCTCCAAGAAGGTCCTGCTAGTGTAGTAGTTCCAATCGATAAATTGAGTATATTAGTCACAATAGGATTTTCATACATTATTTTAAAAGAAAAATTAAATAAAAAATCAGCTATCGGTTTAATCTTAATTGTAATAGGTACATTACTATTATTAGTATAAAATAAAAAGGAAATCACAAGAGTAATTCCGTGATTTCCTTTTTATTTTATATATTAAGCTTTATTTTTCTAATACTTTAACTACATTTTTTAACATATCTCTTATGTGTAATTCATATGGACATCTAGTTTCACATTCACCACATTCAACGCAGTTACTTGCTTTTCCATCACCTAAAGCATTATATCTTTCAACAGCCCAATCTTGTAATCCATATCTAGTGTAGTATCCTTCTAGTAAGAAGTTTTGAGGAATTATTACACCTTGTGGACATGGTAGGCAGTATTCACATCTTCTACAGAAGTTAGTTCCTAGTTCAGCTTTGATTTTAGCTATTTTAGCATTATCTTCTTCTGTTAAAGTAGCATTATTTATTACTGCAGTATTTTCTCTAACTTGTTCTGGTGTATCCATACCTGGTATAGCAACATCTATATAGTCTTTTGATAGTATATATTTCATCGCTAATGTACCATCGTTGATTGCTCCACCAGCTAATGGTTTCATAGTTATAGTTCCAACACCTTTTGCATGTGCCTTTTGGAAAATTTCATCTGCTTGGTTTTCTACTATATTGTAAGGGAATTGTATACTTTCAAATTTTCCACTTTCAACTGCTTTTTCTACTGTTTCTAGTCCATGACTTGTTATACCTATGTGTTTTATTTTACCAGCTTCTTTTGCTTCCACTAGAGCTCTATAAGCTTTGTCTTCTCCAAATATAGAATCGTATTCTGCTGGTTTTACATTATGCATTTGGTATAAATCTATATAGTCAGTTTGAAGATTTTTTAAGCTTATTTCTATATCCTTTTTCATTGATTCATAATCTCTAGACATTGATTTAGTAGCTATATAGAATTTTTCTCTTCTTCCTTTTAGAGCATTTCCTAAATACTCTTCACTTACTGTATAACCCCTTGCAGTATCTATGAAGTTAACTCCACATTTTTCTAGTTCGTCAATTACTTTATTTGTTTCCTCTTGGCTTATTCTTTGTATTGGTATACCACCGAAACCTACTCTTTTTATTTGCATACCTGTTTTACCAAACTCTCTCATAATAAGTATCCTCCATTTTTTATAATATATAATTTAAAAAAAGTATCAACATAGTTGATACTTATTCTGTAACATCATCATGAAGATCCGTAGGTATTGCTACCATTACTAAATCACGTTTCTTTGGTTCATCACTTTCTTTTCTATTTGCTAAAATTTCTGAAACTTTTGCCTTCATAGCTTCTTGTAATTCTACTACTTCTGCATCTGTTAATTCTATATTTCTATATTCTAAAACTCTATCTAATTTTAATGTTCCTTGTTCTACGGCATCGTAGAAATTTTCTACTGTATCTTCAAAGTCTGAAATTGATACAGTCCCCTCTTCACTTGCAGGATCTAAGCTATAATCGATTATTTTTCTACTCATAACAACATTATTTGCTGTTGGATAATAATATTTTTCAACTATGCCTGATTTGATTTTTTCTTCTACTAATTCTAATATACCTACATTGTATAATGTTTTGATATGATAATTTATCTTAGCATGTGGTTCATCTAACATTTCTGATAATTGCTTTGCAGATAATGGCTCTTTATCAAAAGCATTCAATATATCTATTCTTCTTGGGTGTGCAATTGCTTTAACACACTCTAAATCGCGCAATACTAACAAATCTTTCATTTTTCTTACCCCCAAAAAAGTCACTTACTTACTTTAATATAAAAATAATTATATATTAAATATATATAATTGTCAAAAAAAACATAATACATACTTTTATCGACAAATTATTTAATATTTACTTAATTAAAATATTTTGAATAATCTAAATTTTGCATACTCATATATTACATTATTTATAATTAAATTTCAATATAAATATAATATAAAAAAAATATTTTTTTTATATTATTGTATTAAAATAATTCATAAAAATAAGGACTAATTTATGAAACTAAATTAATCCTTATTTTATCATGTAAATTTTACACTTCAGCCTAATCTACTATTTTGCTACCACCTACAAACTCTCTAATTATCGCTGTTGGAGGTATATCAGATAAATCATCTAATTCAACAAAATACTGTAAGAATTTTAAAAGTCTTTTAGCTTCTATATAAGCCTCACTACTTTTATCTATTTTCTCTAATAGAGGCTTCACATACGTTTTTAATACTGCTAGCTCATATACACACGCTGTATTAAACATCAAGTCAGCTTCTTCTTGATAAGGGAATATGTTTTTTTCTTCTCCCCTTCTTACAGAAGACCAACCCATTATTGTCATCTCTGCCGTATGACCTCTAAACTGATTATCTCTGACAATTCTTCTTATCAATCTCAAATCAGTAGTCGGAATTCTATTGTGATCATCTAAATTTAATTGTGTTAGTACACTTAAATAAATTTTAAATTTTTCACTATTTGGTATTGAAGATGTAAGCAATGGATTCAATCCATGGATACCCTCTAATATTATAGGTTGATTTTTTTCTATTTTTAGTATTTTTCCCTTTTCGCTTTTACCTGTTATAAAATTGTACTTAGGAAGCTGAACCTCTTTACCTTCTAGCAAATCGTTCAAATCTCTATTAAATCTCTCTAAATCTATAGCATATATAGATTCATAATCAGGTTTTCCGAATTCATCTAACGGTGTCTTATGTCTATCTATAAAATAATCATCCAATGAAATAGATATAGGATTTAAGTTATTCACCTTTAGATGAATACATAATCTTGTCGCAAAACTTGTCTTGCCTGATGAAGACGGTGCAGCTATTAAGATTATTCTTTTGTTTTCTTGTTTTATTATATCGGCAATTTGTCCTATCTTTTTTTCGTGTAGGGCTTCAACTATTCTTATTATTTCTCCGTATTTTTTTTCTTCTATTATTTTATTTAGAGACAATACTTTATCTACACCCATTAAATCAGACCATTTTTCTGCCTCCTTGTATATATTAGCAAGCTTTGGTTGAGGTACAAATTTTTTAGGGATTTGCTTGTTATCCTCGCTAGCAGCCATTAAAATTACACCCTTTTGATATTTAAATAAATCATATGTTTTTACATATCCAGTTGAAGGCATCATATATCCATAAAAATGATCTATATAATTATTACATTTATAAATTTTTACAGTATCCTTTTCTTTGTACTTAATTAATTCAGCCTTTTCATATAATCCTATATCTTCAAATATCTTAATGGCTTCTTTTTTTGTATATAATGTCTTTTCTATAGGATAATCCTTGGCTATAATTTTATCCATTTTTTGTTTTATATTTGATATATCCTCATCTGTAAGCTCTCTATCTAGGTGTATTTCACAATATACACCTTCAGATAATGAATGCTCTATTACAACCCTGCTGTCCTTGAACAAGCATTTACACGCCATAATAAAAACAAGATTTAGTGTTCTAGTATATACTCTGAGCCCATCTGGAGTTTTTGTATCTAAAAATTTTATACTACTATCTTCATTAATATAAGTAGTTAATTCCTTTAATTCATTATTTACTACAGCCAAAGAAATATATCCTGAATGATCTGTTTCAAAATCTTTAGCTATATCTGACAATCTAATCCCCCCTGATTGATCTTCTACAGCATATTTCTTTATCTGTCCATCAATATTTAAATTAATCATCGTCATACCCCTCTTTGTAAAAAAACCTTATTCTAAAAACTTATAATATAGATTTTCTTATATTATTTATTATTCACATCTAGCTATTTATGTACCTAATTAATCTATGAGACTTATGTCATTAAAAGGATATAGTCTTACAAAAACTTTTCCTTCTACATCGCCCACATCTACTAAACCAACTTTGTCATATCTACTATCTAGGCTAACTTCTCTATTATCACCTAATACAAATAGCTTCCCTTCTGGAACTACTAAATCAATTTCTCCTTCAGTGTATGTTCCAGCATCTAGATAAGGCTCGTCAAGTAAGTTTCCATTTACAAAAACTTGACCTCCTGTTATTAAAATCTCGTCTCCTTCAACTCCAATAACTCTCTTAACTAAGTCCTTATTTGAGCCATCTTCTTGTTCTAAATCAGATTTAAATACTATAACATCTCCATTTTCAGGTTGTCCTATTTTGTATTCGATTCTATTTATTATTAAGTAGTCATTTTCGTGAAGTGTTGGAACCATAGAATCACCTCTGACTAAAGTAGGTTTTATAAATAAAGTTATTACAAATGCTAATATAATAGCAAGTCCAAAAACTTTTATCCATTCAATTATACTGCTTTTTAAGCTTTTATTTTCTTGTTGATTGACTTCTTTTTTACCCATAATACCATCTCCTCTTTATTAGTTTAATTGGTTTTTAATAATTTATCCTTAACCCTTTTGGATAGTGATTTTTTAATACTCCATTTGACTCCTTGCCCCATCCTAAAGGTATTCCTTCGACAGCTACAACAACCCAGCCACGACTCTGAGCCGTATTTATTACATTACCTCTTAAATAGTCAAATACCTCTTTATCGTCTAAGTTAAAATTTTGTATGTTTTTTATTTGGTCTAATTTTAAATAATGTGACAATGCATGTGAAGGCTCAAATCGATTTTTCTTTAGTACTCCTAAATGAAGACCATATCTCAATACCTTTATTTTATCTAGGTTCGGACACTCATCTGGGAGTAAATATAGATTTTCTCCTCTGAGCATATATTTATTATCGAAATCTACATCTAGGTATTTTTTCTCAAAATTTTTATATTCTTTGAGCTCGTTGTTTAGTTTTTTTAATTTCATGTCCTTAACTCTACAGTCCTCATCATCTAATTTTTGAATTTTAGCCACAAAATGACCTTCGCCTTTTATCTTATGAGGCCATAATCTCTCCTTTGTTATCAAAACTGCACCTTCAGTTTCTTCTATAAATTCATCTATTACATCTTCATTTTCCTCTGTTGAAAATGTACAAGTTGAGTACACTAGAATTCCGCCCTTTTTAAGCATCTTATATCCATCTCTTATTATTTCCTTTTGGATAGATTGACATTCTAGTACCTTGCTGTAGCTCCAGTCCTCGATTGCAACTGGATCCTTTCTAAACATTCCTTCTCCTGAACACGGCGCATCTATTACTATTTTATCAAAATATCCAGTAAAAACTTTTCTAAGCTTTACTGAATCCGTATTTGTTATTATACAGTTTCTAGCTCCAAACCTCTCTAAATTTTCTCCTAGAGCCTTTATTCTAATAGGATTTATCTCGTTTGATACTAAAAGTCCAGTATCGTCTAGTTGAGATAATATATATGTAGACTTTCCTCCTGGAGCTGCACACATGTCTAGTACCTTGTCCCCTTTTTGTATATCGAGCTTAGGTACTACACTCATAGCTGAGGGCTCCTGTAAATAATATGCACCAGCTTCGTGAAGCGGATTTTTACCTGGTCTACAACTAGCTTCATCGTAGTAAAATCCACCCTCTGCCCAAGGAATTTTTTCTAGTTCAAATAAATTTAAATCCATTAATTTTTCCTCAGACATCTTCATCGTATTTAGCCTAAGTCCTGTTGTCCTCTTTTCATTATAGCTATTTATAAATTCTTCGTATTCATCCTTCAATACGACCTTTACATCTTCTAAAAATTTCTCTGGTAAATTAATCAAATTATTTTTCCTTTCTATATATTTTATTCTCACTAATATTTTATATTCTCGTACTTTATGGCTTTTTTAATTTTAACACTATTTCGAGTATATTTAACAGTAAATTTTATTTTCTATGTTTTAGTCTATCAAAAAATCGCTTCTTTGAATATAACATATATTTGTTAAGTTTATTTAAATTTACTTTAGCCAAAACTATTATATACAGTATAAAAACCATAATAGTCCATCTATATTCTATCATCAATATGAAATCAAAAATACCGTGAAGCAATATTGGAATCAAAAAAGTTAAAAATAAATTCTGTCTTCTCTCGACTTTATTTTTTTCAAACTTGTACTTCGATAAATAATATCCCATAGTAATCGCAAACATAATATGTGCAGGTATAGATATACACGCCCTAACAAAAGCTATTTCAAATACAGAAAATATCTTTTCATAATTTACATAAATTATATTCTCTATAGTAGCAAATCCCAGCGATAAAAAAATAGAATATATTATACCATCAAGCTTCTCATCATAGGACTTTTCTCTATTTGCAAAAAAAGTCAGCACAACTCCCTTTAATATCTCCTCAGTACATCCTGCAACTATAAAGGCAGTATATATCAGCTTTGTTTCACCTCTAAATATATTTTCGCCTATTAAAAGCTTTTCTATAACTATTGCAAAAAAACTTATAATTATACCCAAAATAAAATACTTCAAAAGTACATGAATATTCTCCTTGTTGTACTTATCCTTGTAATAAATCCACAGTATAAAGCAAATCACAGGCAAAAAAATCAATAAAAAAGTCAGCATAAAATTATTTCCCTTCTTTAAATTAATTCCTATCAAATATCTTTTCACAAAAAACTCTCCCTATTCATAAAATAAATAATAGAGTTATCAACAAGTATTAAGCGATATATAAATCCAATATATCGCCAATCTAAAAAAGAAGGTGATTAAATGCAAGACGGTTATTTAACAGTAAACGTTATCGATTCTACTACTAACGCACCAATGGAAAACGTCACTATAAATATCTACGGTCAAAATGAAGACGGTTCAGCCTCTTCTACTGTATATCAAAATTTAAAAACCGATAATTCCGGTCAAATAAATAATCTTCCTCTTTCAGCACCAGACCTAGCTTATTCCCTACAGCCATCAGATGTCAAACCATATAAAGATTACATCGTAGAAGCGATAAAAGACGGATACGAAACTATCATAATAGACGGAACTCAACTCTTACCTGTTGTAAATGCAAGACAATCAATCCCGATGAGACCAAGAGAGAGAAGTAGACTTTCTTATAAAAGACAAAACGAAATAATTTACGATATAGGACCTCATACATTGTGGGGGGATTATCCACCTAAAATACCAGAAGACAGCCTAAAACCAATTCCTGCACCAACTGGATTTGTCGTTTTAGATAATCCTGTAGTGCCTGAATTTATAGTAGTTCACGATGGATTACCTGAGGATACATCTGCTGAAAATTTTTGGGTTCCATTTAAGACCTATATAAAAAATGTAGCCTCTTCTGAAATATACTCAACATGGCCAGAACAAACTATTTTTGCAAATGTTATCGCAATTATTTCATTTACACTAAACAGAGTTTTTACTGAATGGTATAGAAATAAAGGGTTTAATTTTACAATTACATCTACAACTAACTACGACCACAAATATATACACAATAGAAATATTTTCGATGAAATATCTGTTGTTGTAGACTCAGTATTTAATACCTTTATAAGAAGACCTCCTACTTCTAGACAGCCGCTTTTGGCGCAATATTGCGATGGTGTCAGAGTACAATGTCCTGATCAGATGGCTCAATGGGGAAGTAAGGACCTGGGTGATCAGGGATATAATTACGAGGATATTTTAA